>JAGPVI010000077.1 GCA_018067115.1 Bizionia sp.
CTAAAAATATATTTGATGCAATCATAACTTTTAATTTAGAGTGCAAAGTTAATAATTAAAGTTTAAAAACCACGTTTTAAAGCTAACTTTAGCATATTGTAAAACATCTAGAGTGATTATTTTATTTACTTTTGTTTATTATGGCCACAAAGAAGAAGAAATCCAAGAAAATATCTAAGAAGTTACTTCACAAGTACAGATTGGTTATTTTAAATGAAGACACCTTTGAGGAGCGTATATCATTTAAGCTAAACCGTTTAAATGTATTTGTGCTCGTCACCTTGTCTTCCATTTTATTAATAGTTTTTACAATTATTTTAATTGCATTTACGTCGCTACGAGAATACATTCCGGGGTATTCTTCTACAGCTTTAAAAAAGAAAGCTATAGAACTTAATTTTAAAACGGATTCCCTTCAAAAAGTGATTTTATTAAATGAGCATTATTATGCGTCTATTAAAAAAGTATTGCAAGGCGATGTAAAAACAGTTGTTTTTAACAGAGATTCTATCATTAATGCGGCGAGTATTGAAGCGGCAGATATTAATTTAAAGCCTAGTAAGGAAGATGCGCTGCTTAGAGAGCGCGTGGAAAAAGAAGATAAATACAACCTTTTTGAATCGGCAATTTCTAAATCTAACTTTATACTATTCCCACCCGCAAATGGTACCATAAGCGAACCTTACGATCCCGAAAATAAACATTATGCCGTAGATATTGTTTTGGCAAAAGACACGCCAATAAAAGCAACCGCCGATGGCACAATTATTTTTTCTGAATGGACTGCCGAAACGGGTTATGTTATTATTATAGAACACAGCCATGGCCTTATTTCAATTTACAAGCATAACGCGTCGTTAACTAAAAGTCAAGGCGATTTAGTGAAAGCAGGCGAGGTTATCGCAACCTCTGGAAATACTGGAGATTATACTACAGGACCACATTTACATTTCGAATTATGGAGTGACGGTTACTCTGTAAACCCATCTAATTTTATAGATTTTAAATAACATATGTCAATTAAGTCTTTACTCTCAAAACCGTTTGCTTATTTCACTGTTTTAAATATTAAAAAGTGGTCTAGCGCACCCATTAAAACGCAAGACAAGGTCTTTAAAGATTTAATTCAGCGCGCGGCAGTAACACAGTTTGGAAAAGATCATAAGTTTTCAGAAATAAAAACGTACGAGCAATTTGTTGCTAGGGTGCCTATTCGCGATTACGAGGATTTAAAACCTTATGTAGAACGCGTTGTTGCCGGAGAGGCCGATATTTTATGGCCAGAGAAACCATTATATTTTGCAAAAACATCGGGTACTACTTCTGGTGCCAAATACATCCCTATTACTAAAGAGAGTATGCCAAACCATATTAAAGCCGCTAGAAATGCGATTTTAATGTACATTCACGAAACGGGAAACTCTAGTTTTGTAGATGGGAAAATGATCTTTTTGCAAGGTAGTCCAGTTTTAAAAACGGAAAATGGTGTGCAATTGGGGCGCTTGTCTGGAATAGTAGCACACTTTGTGCCTAAATACCTTCAGAAAAACCGAATGCCCTCCTGGGATACTAATTGTATCGACGATTGGGAAACCAAAGTAGAAGCTATTGTAGACGAAACCTTAGCCGAAGATATGACAGTTATTTCTGGGATTCCGTCTTGGGTACAAATGTATTTCGAAAAACTTCAAAAAAGAACAGGAAAACCAGTAGGAGAGGTATTTAAAAACTTTAATCTATTTATTTACGGTGGTGTTAATTACGAACCGTATCGCGCTAAATTTGAAAATTTAATAGGAAGAAAAGTCGATAGTATAGAATTGTATCCTGCAAGTGAAGGTTTTTTTGCATTTCAAGATTGCCAATCACAAAAAGGAATGTTGTTACAATTAGATTCGGGAATGTTTTACGAGTTTGTAGAAGCCGATTCCTTTTTTGATAAAAATCCTAAACGCATCACTGTAAAAGACGTGAAAATAAACGTTAATTATGTCATGTTAATCTCTTCAAACGCAGGGTTATGGTGTTATAATATTGGAGATACCGTGCAGTTTACGAGTACAAAACCGTATCGTATTATTGTGTCGGGGCGCATAAAACATTTCATCTCGGGGTTTGGAGAGCACGTTATTGGTAAAGAAGTCGAGTATGCGTTACGAGAGGCAGTTGCTTTAGAAAATGTAAGTGTAACAGAGTTTACGGTGGCGCCTCAAATTACTCCAGACTCAGGGCTTCCATATCATGAATGGTTTATAGAATTCGAAAAATCACCAGAAGATTTAAATGCGCTAGCTTTAAAAATTGATGGTGCATTACAAAAGCAAAATAGTTATTACCGAGATTTAATTGAAGGAAAAGTACTTCAGCCTTTAAAAATCACGAAAGTGAAAAACAACGGATTTCAAGGGTATATGAAATCGATAGGTAAATTAGGTGGTCAAAATAAATTACCTCGCTTATCTAACGACCGAAAGATAGCCGATGCACTACAAAAATATAGTGTAGGGAAATAATACTATATTTGTACGTTAAACAAAGCATATGAAGAAAGAAAAATTCCATGTAAGGACAAGAGCACAAGAGAGTTCTAATGCCATTGAGCGTATGTATATTACCATGCGTCATTTGTTTAATAGAGGGTTTTATAAACCAATGGGAATTTCGGGAGAAACACTTCGCGAAGCATTATTGGTGTTAAGACCAGAAATTTATGGTTCTATTGCCGATGAGAAAGCGGAACTTGAAGGATTATTATATGTTGTAGACAGATTACCTCATGGGATTGAAGAATGTCGTTTTATAAATTTAACTAGCGATGAAGGATACACAGACTCGCATTTTGAAGTGATTATTCCTTCTAAACGTAGACGTAATTGTTACCGTATCGATAACGAGCAAATGAATATTGAAATTACTAGAGGCCGCTCTGAGATTTACGATATTTTAACCCACCTTACGTTCTTATTTATCGAATCTCATAAAATTAGTAAACGCGTTCTTATTGACGAAAAGGGAAATACTACACGCGACTGGCTAAAACTAGAAGCTGCGGTTTTAACCGAAGATAAACTAACCTTAAAAGAGCGCGAAATTGCTATTACGCATACCGCAAATATTTTAGGACGTACATTCGAGCAAATTAAATCTGCGTATACAAATTTTGCAACCCAGAAGCAACCAGAACGTTTTTTACATATTATTTATTGGTTAGGGAAACTCGCTATAGATGAAGTTGTGTTTAATAACAAACGTACCGTAACATTTAGCCCTGTTTTAAGAGAGCGTTTAGGGCACCATATTCACGGTGAAATGTGGGCGAATACCATAAAAGAAACGTTAGAAAAAAATAATTTATTAGGGAGACCAATTCATATTATTAGTGCTAATTTACATAGTGTTATGAACACATTATATGCACCGTTAACTATAAAACCTGGAAAAGCTGATAAAGATATTTTTGTAACCTACGAGAAACTTAGTAACTCTGAGAATGAAGCATTACGAAAAAAAGTAACTCAGAAAGCGTTACAACAAGGAATGATTTTTATTAAAGATACTTCGGGAACTAATATTGATGTACAGATTTTTGATACCTCAAAATTAGACTTAGAAGCTTTAGATCTTGGCGTTAAAAACCCAAGTGCAGATAAAGAAGCACCAGTTCTTTTTGTAATGGATTATGCTTTTGGAGAGCAGGCATACGAAACTATAGATGAGCTTTTAAAACCGTTTAACTCTAATAAAGACCATACCCATTTAAATGTGGATTCTGTTTCTATTATGGGGAAAGCAGGTATTTTAGAAGGTGGAAAAGGTGATATTATGATTCCGTCGGCACATATTTTTGAAGGCACAGCCGATAATTATCCGTTTCATAACGAATTGAATAAATCTGATTTTGAAGGTGAAGGCGTAGATGTGTACGAAGGAACGATGATTTCTGTTTTAGGAACATCACTTCAAAATAAAGACATTTTAAAGTTCTTCCATAATTCTACATGGAATGTTATTGGATTGGAAATGGAAGGGGCTCATTACCAAAAAGCAATTCAGGCGGCGTCGAAAGTAAGACGCAGTATAAACCCTGAAGTAAAAGTGAGATACGCGTATTATGCTAGTGATAATCCTTTAGAAACAGGAAGTACATTAGCCTCTGGAGGTTTAGGAACGTCTGGCGTAAAACCAACATACTTAATAACAAGAAAAATATTAGAACAAATATTTAATTAAAAGAGCTTAAATCAATTACTAATGTCCAATAACCCGAATACCCCAGTGAATTCAAATACTAATAGTGGCAATGCTAGTAATAGTAATAATGCCAACGAAAATAAAACGGAAGAGGTAGATTTAATAGTGTTGTTCACTTTAATTGGAAATGCATTTACAAGAGTATTCAACTTTTTTGGAAACCTTTTTAAATCTATTTTTTCTTTTATTATTTCTATACTAAAAGTTATTATTAGCTTTTGGAAACCTGTATTTATCATACTTATTGTAGCCGCAGGTATAGGCTATGCTTTAGAGCGTACTACTAGTTCTGTATATAGTTCAGAAATGCTTGTGGAGCCTTATTTTGGTTCTAAGTACCAGTTGGTCTCCAATATTAATTACTTTAATGCGCTAATCGCAAATAAAGATTATGATGCGTTAAACACGATTTTTGATACGGATAGTACAGATGTTGACGTGAGTAAGCTAACGGCATTTAGAGTGGAGCCAGGGCCAGAATCTGAAAATGATAAGTATTTGGCTTATCAAGAATTTATGGTGCAACTAGATAGTACAAGAACTCGTGATCCAATCAGTTACGACGATTTTATTGAAAACAGAAGTATTTATACTAGTAACTTACTTACTATAATTGCAGAGTCGTCTAAAAAAGATATTTTTAAAAACTTAGAGAGTGGGGTTAATTCAGCCTTTTCTAACGCCTTTTCTAATGCTAAAAAAATTAAGGAAGAAAAACTCTATAAGTTGCAACGCGATAACATTCAACAGAATTTAAACCAGGTAGATTCGTTACAGCAGGTTTATATTAAAGTTTTAAGAGAAGAGGCAGAGCGACCAACCAATGAAGTGAAGTTGGGAGCATTGTCCGTGACCCCAGAGCGCTCTAATACAAGAGAATTCGAGTTGCTGGAGAAAGAGATTGCTCTCCGTGCTGAATTGCAAATAATTGAAGAAAAAATGATCTCCGAAGATGTCTTTGTAGATGTAATCTCAACATTTCAGGCAATTGGTAATAAAGTCGTAAAGCTAAGTGAGAAATATTCAATTATATTTCCCCTAATGGCGTTTCTAGTTTTATGTCTTGGTTTTCTAATTAATCGTATTGTTGTTTATGTTAACAACTATAAAGAGTAAACGACGACCTTAGTTTTAGTGGCTAGCTTGCTTTTCATTAGACCCGTTAATACTGTGGTCTATAAGCGCTATTAAAAGCATAGAAGGCATTAAAACGGCTTCCTAATGTTAAGGAGTACCCCTATAAAGTAAGTCATCTATAATTAAAATGTTATTTTTACGCATCATTGTATCAAAAATTATTAATTTTTGATCACTTTCAATCAACTTTTATGTTAAATCAACAGTTAGACCACCAAAAAAAAGCAATACTAATCACTGGAGGAGCTGGATTTATTGGCTCCCATGTAGTAAGGTTATTTGTAAATAAATACCCCAACTATCATATCTATAATTTAGACGCGTTAACTTACGCGGGTAACTTAGAGAATTTAAAGGATATTGAGACTGCCGATAATTATACTTTTTTAAAAGCAGATATCACTAATGAAGAGGCGATAAATACTCTTTTTAATACACATCGATTTGATGGTGTCATACATCTAGCAGCAGAGAGTCATGTAGACCGCTCGATTACCGATCCTTTAGCATTTGCTAAAACTAATATTTTAGGAACGATGATATTGCTTAATGCGTTTAAAAACCTATGGCAAGACGCGTGGCAAGATAAATTATTTTACCATGTAAGTACCGATGAGGTGTATGGGTCTTTAGGAGAATCTGGATTGTTTACCGAAACGACTTCTTACGATCCAAATTCACCGTATTCAGCATCAAAAGCAAGTTCCGATCATTTTGTTCGTGCGTATGGTGAAACTTATGGATTGCCGTATGTAATAAGTAATTGCTCTAATAATTACGGGCCTAATCATTTTCCGGAAAAATTAATTCCATTATTCATAAATAATATCATTCATAATAAACCGCTACCAGTATATGGCGATGGTAATTATACTCGCGATTGGTTATATGTTATAGATCATGCACGTGCTATTGACACAGCTTTCCATAATGGGACTTTAGGAGACACTTATAATATTGGCGGTTTTAACGAGTGGAAAAACATTGATTTAGTAAAGCTATTGTGTAAACAAATGGATAGCGCATTAGGAAGAGCTTTAGGCACATCAGAAGCGTTAATAACTTACGTAAAAGATCGACCAGGTCACGATTTACGTTACGCTATCGATGCCAATAAAATAAAAACCGAACTAGGTTGGGAGCCCTCTGTAACTTTCGAGGAAGGCTTAGAAAAAACCATCGCATGGTATATGGACAACGAAGACTGGCTAGAACAGGTGACCTCTGGTGCATATAAAACATATTACAGTAAACAGTATAATTAAGACTCATAATAATGAAAGGAATAGTACTAGCAGGCGGATCAGGAACACGATTACACCCATTAACCTTGGCAGTAAGTAAGCAATTAATGCCTATTTACGATAAACCAATGATTTATTATCCCTTATCGACATTAATGTGGTCTGGCATAAAAGAAATATTAATTATTTCAACCCCTCAAGATTTACCTTTATTCGAAAAATTGTTGGGAGATGGTACGCAATACGGCTGTCGTTTTGAATATGCTGTACAAGAACATCCAAATGGTTTAGCCGAAGCTTTTATTATAGGTGAAGACTTTATTGGAAACGATAAGGTGGCGCTTATTTTAGGAGATAATATCTTTTATGGTACCGGTTTGGAAAAACTATTGCAAGCCAATAACGATCCCGATGGTGGAATTATATATGCCTACCACGTGTTAGATCCAGAACGTTACGGTGTAGCTGAATTTAATAAGGAAGGCCAAGTTATTTCTATTGAAGAAAAACCAATAAAACCGAAATCTAATTACGCTGTTCCAGGGATTTATTTTTATGATAATAGCGTGATTGGCATCGCTAAAAACATTAAACCCAGTCACCGTGGCGAATTAGAAATTACCGATATTAATAAAGCGTATTTAGAGCAAGGTAAACTTACTGTTAGTGTGTTAGATAAAGGAACCGCTTGGTTAGACACCGGTACATTTAGTTCTTTAATGCAAGCTTCACAGTTTGTACAGGTTATAGAAGAGCGTCAAGGCTTAAAAATTGGAGCTTTAGAGGAAGTGGCGTACAAAATGGGGTATATTAACAAAGAAGAGTTTAAAACGCTTATCCAACCGCTTATAAAAAGTGGGTATGGGAAACATTTATTAGGTATTTTAGAACAGTAAAAATTGATAATGAAAGCAGTTCCAACCATATTAAATCAGTGTTTTGTAATAGAACCTACGGTTTTTAACGACTCCAGAGGTTATTTTTTTGAAAGCTTCAACCAAGAGACTTTTAATACGCTTATTGGGCAAACCGTTAATTTTGTTCAAGACAACGAATCGTATTCTACAAAAGGAGTGCTAAGAGGTCTGCATTTTCAAAAAGGAGAGTGGGCACAAGCAAAATTAGTGAGAGTAGTTAAAGGTCGCGTTTTGGATGTGGCTGTAGATATTAGAAAAGAATCCCCTACTTATGGGCAACATTTTTCTATAGAATTAACCGAAGATAATAAAAAGCAATTGTTCGTTCCTCGCGGATTTGCACACGGTTTTGTCGTGCTTAGTGATACCGCTATATTCTCTTATAAATGCGATAATTATTATAATAAAGCGTCAGAAGGCGGGATAATGTACAACGATGCGACTTTAAATATAGATTGGAAATTACCTTCAGAAACACTTGTTATTTCTGAAAAAGATGCTGTTTTATCAACATTTGAAACTATATAAATGACTGACGTACATATTTTAGTAACAGGAGCAAATGGGCAGTTAGGTTTAACGTTTAAGGACGCCGAACGCCCAGCTAACGAAACTTACGTTTTTGTAGATAAAGAAGCATTAGATATTACCAATAAAATAGCACTCCAATCATTTTTCGCAAAACATAATTTTCAATACTGTATTAATTGTGCAGCGTACACCAATGTAGAACAAGCTGAAACCAATCGTGATGACGCTTTTTTAATTAATGCGGACGGTGTAAAATATTTGGCTGAGGTTTGTGGTGAATTCAACACAACTTTAATTCATATTTCAACCGATTATGTGTTCGACGGTAATAAAACGTCTCCGTATGTAGAAAGCGATAGCACCGAACCTATTAATGTATACGGCGCATCAAAATTATTAGGCGAAGATTACTTAAAAGAAACGCTAGCGAATTACTTTATTATTCGCACGTCTTGGTTGTACTCTAAATTTGGGAAAAACTTTTTAAAAACTATCGCTAAAAAAATAGAAGAACAAGCCGATTTGAAGATTACAACAGCCGAAGTTGGCACGCCCACGAGTTGTGTAGATTTGGCAGACTTTGTATTGCATATTATTCGTACAGAGAATACAAGCTATGGTACCTATCACTTTAGTAATGAAGGCAAAGCTACTTGGTACGATTTTGGCGTTGAAATAGCGAAAGGCTACATAGACTACAATATTGAGAAAATAACGCCTGTAGCCGCATTTAAAACACAAGCTCAGCGACCAAAGTACAGTGTTATGGATAAATCTAAAATCCCTAATGCTTTCCGTCGCGATTGGAAAGTTAGCCTTAAACGTGTTATTACTACCTTAGAATAAAGAGCTCGTTTTTAGTGTTTCATTATAACATCATTTAATATATTTTGGTTTTAGGGTTTTACTACTAAAATGATATACTGCCATTATTTTTTTATGAGAGAATAATCAATAGAAGAGTTATTGGTGATTAAAAAATCTATTATTTTCACTAATGTAAATGGAGAATTACCAAAAGTTATGATGTTGGCAGATAAAAAAGCAGACTTTCCACTAAGATTATTTAGCAGAGCTTTACTAATAACTATTTTAAATGGTACTTTTGAGATTGTAATACAAATACGTTAACAAATTTACTCCGTTCTAGTAATGAAGAAAAATCTAATCATTTTTGGTACTCGCCCAGAGGCTATTAAAATGGCGCCTTTAGTAAAAGAGTTTTTAAAAAATTCAGACATTTTCGAAACTAAAGTTTGCATTACGGCACAGCACCGAGAAATGCTAGATCAGGTATTGTCTTTTTTTGAAATTACACCAGATTACGATTTAGATTTAATGAAACCAAACCAGAACTTGTATTCATTAACAGCAGATATTATTACAAATCTAAAACCCATATTAGAAGAGTTTAAACCAGACTATGTTTATGTTCATGGCGATACCACTACCACTATGGCTGCAAGTATTGCCGCCTTTTACTCGGGAGCAAAAGTATGCCATATCGAAGCAGGGTTAAGAACTTTTAATAAGCAATCGCCATTTCCAGAAGAAGTAAACAGAAGTATTGCTGGTGTTATTGCCGATTATCATTTTTCGCCAACACCAACCTCTCGCCAAAACTTATTAAACGAAAATATTAATAAAACTACTATTTTGGTTACTGGTAATACGGTAATTGACGCGCTTCAGTTTAGTGCAGCAAAAGTAACTTCAGAGGTATATTTAGATAGCGAAATAGAGAGCCTTAAAAAAATAGTAGATAGTAATAAAAAACTAGTGCTAGTGACTGGTCACCGTAGAGAAAATCACGGACAAGGGTTTATAAATATTTGTAGTGCGTTAAAAGATATAGCTTTACAGAATACAGACGTACAAATTATTTACCCAGTACACTTAAATCCTAATGTTCAAAAACCTGTTTACGAATTATTAGAAGGAATCGATAATATACAATTAATCAATCCGTTAGCTTATCCGGGATTTGTTTGGTTAATGGGTAAGTCGTATTTAATTATTACCGATAGTGGTGGTGTGCAAGAAGAAGCACCTAGTTTAGGAAAGCCAGTTTTAGTAATGCGAGAAACTACCGAAAGACCCGAAGCAGTAGAAGCTGGCACAGTCTCTTTAGTCGGTACAGATAAAAATAAAATAATAACTGAAGCGAACCGTTTATTAAACAATGCAGCGGCATACTCAGAAATGAGTACCCTACACAATCCTTATGGAGACGGTACTTCATGTAAAAAAATAGTTGAATTCATTTCAAAGTTATAATTTATGAGTAAAAGTCCAAGCGTGGTTATGATTGGTTTAGGGTATATAGGTCTGCCAACAGCAGCTTTAATTGCCCAAAATAAAACCTATGTTCATGGTGTAGATATAAATCCTGAAGTTGTAGAAATAATAAATCAAGGGAATATACATATTGTGGAGCCAGAGCTAGACGTTGCTGTAGCAGGAGCAGTAAAAGAGGGCTATTTAATAGCGTCGACTACTCCCGTTGAAGCCAATACCTATTTAATTGTGGTTCCAACGCCATTTAAGGCTAAAAATGAACCAGATATTTCTTTTGTAGAAGCGGCAACAAAATCTGTTTTACCACTTTTAAAGGAAAACGATTTGTTTATTATAGAATCGACATCCCCAGTAGGAACGACAGAAAAGATGATGCATTTAATCTATACAGAGCGTCCAGAGCTACAAGATAAAATTAATATCGCTTACTGTCCAGAACGTGTGTTACCGGGAAATGTAATGTATGAGTTGGTGCACAACGACCGTGTTATTGGTGGAATTGACGAAAAATCGACCGAAAAGGCCGTAGCGTTTTACGCCCAATTTATTAAAGGTGCGTTGCATAAAACAAATGCACGTACAGCAGAGATGTGCAAACTGGTAGAGAACTCTTCTAGAGACGTACAAATAGCCTTCGCTAACGAGTTATCTTTAATTTGTGATAAGGCAGATGTAAATGTATGGGAGCTAATAGATTTAGCAAACAAACATCCCCGTGTAAATATATTGCAACCGGGTTGTGGAGTGGGTGGGCATTGTATTGCCGTAGATCCGTATTTTATTGTTGCCGAGTATCCAATGGAATCGAAAATTATTGGAAAAGCGCGAGAGATAAATAACTATAAATCGTTTTGGTGTGCCGAAAAAGTACAAACAGCAAAATTAGAATTCGAATTAAAGCACGGGCGTAAACCTAGTATCGCATTAATGGGATTGGCATTTAAACCTAATATCGACGATTTAAGAGAATCTCCAGCGAAATATATTGTGCAAAAAGTATTGCAAAATGCTAATAACGAAGAATATTATATTGTAGAACCTAATATTAAAGACCATAAAGTATTTAAAATAACAGGCTTTAAAGAGGCTGCCCAACAGGCAGATATTATTGCGTTTTTAGTCGCTCACGACGAGTTTAAAACGTTAGAAATTCCTTCTAATAAAGTGGTGCTGGATTTTTGTGGGGTGTTTAAGTAAAGCGTTATAAAACAAGTATATGAAAAAAAATGTAGCAATTTTATTTTTATTTTTTTTGTGTTTGTTAAGTTGTAATGATAGCAAAGGAAAGAAACAGAACGGAGAAAATACTATTGAAGTTAAAGAGAAAAAAGAGCTTAAAGATTTAAATTATCATTTAGCAAATGGTTTAAAGGAGTTAGATAACAGTTATGGTGTCGAGCAGAAATTTAATGATGAGGTATATTTAAGAAGTTTCGGTTTTTACGAAAAAGGAGAAAATCAGTATGCTCTTATTTTGGAGTTACAAGACGATATAGTTGAAGACGTTGTATCCAAATATACATTTGCTGTCGAAGGTTTTGCTGCCAATAACGAGTTAACTAACTTATCGGAGTATGCGAAAAATAAAAATAGAAAACATGAAGCTTGGATTGGTACACCAAAATTAACTAAAATTAATAAGAGGTGTTATGTTGTTTTGGACGTAAAAACAAAGGTTAAGAGTTTCGAGTTACTTAAGTTCTTTTTATATGATAGTCGTGGTTATAAAGGGGATATTGGAGAGCGCATTTTATTTTATGATTATAAAATCAAGTAAAATTTATATGCCGGCTTAATAATTAAGTATTTCAAAAAATGAGACTGTTAAAGGCTTAAATAAGCTTGTCTTTTGAAAATATTTTGGTGTAATGAAGATTTAAAAAATGAAAAAGGTAACATTGTTTTTAATGACTTTAAAAGGCTATTCCGTCTTGGAGTCCATCATACAACAGAATTTTAGTTCGCTAATTTCAAAAGTAATATATAGTGATGATAAAAGTATTTTAAATGATTATTCTAAAGAAATAATTGGTCTTTGTAAAGCCAATAATATAGATTTTTATTCTCGTAGTGAAACTCATGAAATTGAAACGGAATATAGTATAGCCATATCTTGGAGGTGGTTAATAAAGACTAGCAGTAATCAAAAACTTATCGTATTACACGATTCTTTATTACCTAAATATAGAGGATTTTCACCACTAGTTACTGCGTTAATAAATGGAGATAAAGAAATAGGGGTGTCAGCATTATTTGCCACAGAAGAGTATGATAAAGGCGATATTATTAAGCAATCTAAAATAGCTATTAGCTATCCTATTAAGATAGAAGAGGCTATTATTAAAATAACAGGCTGTTATATAGAATTAACTTTGTTTTTGTTTATTAATATTCAGTCAGGAAGTAATATCAAAGGTAGTCCACAGAACGAAGTGCAGGCTTCATATAGTTTATGGAGAGACGAAGCAGACTATGAGATTGATTGGAATTGGACTTCCAGCCATATCAAAAGGTTTGTAGATGCTGTTAATTTCCCTTATAAAGGAGCGTCATCGGTTATAGAAAATAAAACAATAAGAATACTAGAGGTTGAGGAGATAGAAGATTTAAATATATCAAATCGCTTGGCTGGCAAAGTTATTCGCGTCGATAGCGGAAAGCCTGTAATCGTTTGTGGGAAAGGATTAATTAAAATAGTAAAAGGTAAATTTGATAATTCTGACGATGATATCTTACCTTTCAAAAAATTTAGAACAAGACTAGGACTATGATACCTTTTAACAAACCTTTTTTGGTTGGCAAAGAAATACAATATATTGAAGATGCCGTTAATTCTGGTAAAATTTCTGGTAACGGAAACTTTACTGTTAAATGTCAAGAGTTTTTTGAAACTAATTTTGGGTTTAAAAAGGCGCTTCTAACCACGTCTTGTACAGACGCTTTAGAAATGGCAGCAATGTTAATGGATATTAAAACAGGAGACGAGGTAATCGTTCCGTCTTATACTTTTGTTTCTTCTGCTTTAGCGTTTGTCCGTCAAGGAGCGAAAATAGTTTTTGCAGATAGTCGTAATGATCATCCAGGAATTGACGAAACAAGCTTGGAAGCTCTAATAACTTCAAAGACTAAAGCGATTATAGTGGTGCATTATGCGGGCGTTGCCTGCGATATGGACGTTATTATGAACCTTGCAAATAAGTATGATTTATTTGTTGTTGAAGATGCTGCCCAAGCTATCGACTCATATTATAAGGGTAAACCCTTAGGAAGTATAGGTCATTTTGGAGCATTTTCATTTCATGAAACTAAAAATATTATTGCGGGAGAAGGAGGTTTGTTAACTATAAATGACGATCGCTTTGTAGATCGTGCCGAGATTATTTGGGAAAAGGGAACAAATCGATCTTCATTTTTTAAAGGAGAAGTTGATAAGTATGGTTGGGTAGATACAGGGTCTTCTTTCTTACCTTCAGAACTAATAGCAGCCTTTTTGTATGCCCAATTAGAGCAACTAAAGGAGATTCAAAAGAAAAGGAAGTTGTTATGGACGACGTACTCAGATAACTTAAAACCATTGGAGCAAAAAGGACTTTTAAATTTACCTTACTTACCTAGCTTTGCTACAAATAATGCCCATATGTTTTATGTTGTAACACAAGATATAAAACAACGAGATGCTTTAATAGCTTATTTAAAACAGAATGGTATACATGCAGTATTTCATTATTTATCTCTACATAAGAGTTCTTATTACACAAAAAACAATCCTACAGAAAGCAATAAACAATTGCCGCAATCAGATAAATATACAGATTGCTTAATACGTCTACCTTTTTTCTATACGCTATCTGTTAGTGAGGTAAATGAGATTTCAAAAGTGATAATAGACTTTTTTAAATGAAAATATTACACTTAGCAACAGACGAAAAATTTATAAACAGTATTTATTGGCAGTTTAATAGTTTAAATAACACCGAAAATACCTTTGTAATCTTAGTAGATTTTGATTATTCAGATATAAAGTATGTTGAGATTCACGACAATTTTAAATTGGTCGAAAAGAATAAAAAAGGACTTAGCCATTGCCTTAAGGAAATAGAAGCTCATGACATCGTTATTTGTCACGGTTTAAATTATTTTCAAAGTCAAATTGTGTTAAAGACGACCGCAAGTTCAAAATTAATCTGGTTCTTTTGGGGAGGAGAATTTTATGATAACCCCCAATTGTTAAAACTGAAATCAATAGGCGAAAAGACTAAAAAGCATTTTGTTAAAAGCACTTTAAAAGATAAGTTTAAATCACTAATTCGCCCTTTATATTACGGGGTAACTAACAAAACCCAAACCCCAGAACAAAGTGTCTTGGCTGCCGCAAAAAAAATCGAGCATTTTGGTATCCTTTATAGGGAAGAAATGGACTATTTTAAGAGTTTAGGCTGTTTGTCGAGCAATGTGAGCTTATTTAAAATGACCTACTACCCGTTAGAGTTTATTTTTAAAGATATTGAGCACATTAAAGTTAATGGAACAAATATTTTATTAGGTAATTCTGCATCACTAACAAACAACCATTTAGAAGCCTTCGATATTCTAAAGGGTTTCAATTTCGAAGATAGAAAATTAATAGTGCCTTTAAGTTATGGAGACACTAAGTATGGAGAATCGATAATTCAAACCGGTAAAACGCTTTTTGGACAAAATATGTTTCCTATTACCGATTATAAAACTTTACACGAGTTTAATACACTTCTTAGTAGCTGCAATGTAGTTATAATGAATCACTTTAGGCAACAAGCTGTAGGGAATGTAATAGCTGTTTTATGGATGGGAGCTAAAGTGTACTTAAATGAAAGTAACACTCTATACCATTACTTAAAGCGTATTGGCGTCGTTGTTTTCTCTATTAATAAAGACCTTAAACAAAACTCTAACGCACTTGTTGGTTTAAATGAAGTTGAAATTAATAAGAATAGAGAAATTCTAAAAAGTGAATTAAGTTTTGAGCTACTCAAGGGTACAATGTCATCTAAGCTTAAATCCATTATAGATAATGACAATTAGAAAACAGACTATTTCAGGGGTTAAATGGACTTCTGTGTCAACGATTACATTAGCTGTAAGTGCTTTACTTAAAATAGCTGTTTTAGCCCGATTTTTAGACCCTTCAGACTTCGGTTTAATGGCGTTAATAACCTTTGTCCTCGGCTTTATGGATTTGTTTATGGATATGGGGATAACTTCTGCTATATTACATAAACAAAATATTTCAAAGAAAGAATATGCCAGTCTATATTGGCTAAATATAGGGTTTAGTGTTATATCGTTTAGTGTTGTAGTCTTATTAAGTCCTTTCATCGCTTCTTTTTACAACGAATTAGAACTTACTGACCTTATTCCTTTGTCTGCCGTAGTTATTTTGTTTTCTGCAATTGGAAGACAATATAAAACGGTATTTCAAAAAGCGTTACGCTTTAAATTAATAGCTATAGTCGATATAAGTTCTATCGTCATTTCCTTAATTTCAGCGATTTGGTTTGCCGTTTTTGATTATGGAGTATACGCCTTAGTGTATGCAGCTTTAATTCAATATGGAATAAATAATATTGCTTATTTCTTGTTGGGAGTTAAAAACACCTCCGTTTTATTTCATTATAAATTTGCAGATACTAAACCTTTTTTAAAAATAGGGGTTTATCAAGTGGGTGGACAAGTAGTTAATTATATTAACCGTGATCTAGATGTTTTAATAATTGGTAAGTTTTTTGGAGCTGAAATTTTAGGAGGTTATAGTTTAGCAAAACAGTTGGTGAAACGACCTACAGGGATTATTGATCCTATCATTAATAAAGTGGCTATTTCTATTTTACCGAGGTATCAATCAAATAACGAATTGCTTTTAAAATACTTTAACTCATTAATTAGAAATCTAAGTATTATTAACGCCTTTGTTTATGGGTCTATAGCAATAGCAGCGCCTTTTGTAGTTTTTGTATTATATGGGGCTGGTTATGAGTATATCACGGTATTAGTAAGGTTGTTTTCTATTTTCTTTTATTTTAGATCTGTTTCTAGTTTGGTTGGCGTTTTGTCTATTACAAAAGGACGAACGGATTTGGAATTTTACTGGAATATTCTAATCGCTATTGTAATGCCTACAGTTATGTTCTTTGGTGTTAATCAAGGTACAGAAATTATTGCTACATTAATTGGAATCACTCAAATGTTACTTGTTTTCCCGGCTTGGTATATGTTTTATTTCAAGCAAATTGAAATGGCTTTTGTTACTTATATAAAGAATGTTTTTATTCCATTTTTTATAGCAGGATTGTTTTTCTTACTATTTTATTTTTCTGGATTTGAAAGTGTTGTATTTCAAATTGTAAGTTGTTTATTTCTTTTTGGTGCCCTTTCATTTTACCTTTTAAAAACAGATAAAGATGTTTTTGAAGCTATTACATCTCATAAGTACATCAAGCTTTTCAATAAAAATAAATTACAAAACAAAAATTAAAAACAGCCTGTTTTTATTTATCCGTTAGTTAAAAATATAAGCGATAATTTGAGGTTTAAAACCTATGCTTCTTATTTTATTTAAGGTTAATCTTATACTCGGTGTTATCTTTAAGGTACAAAAGGGTGTTGTTTTTTATGATAGGGCGTTTTACAGGCGACGTATAGGCTTCAGAATCTATTAAAACTACAGTGGTAATAGTATGGTGATTTGATTGCAAGATAACCTGTTTAGAATCTTCTATGGAATAAGGAGCAGCAGATCTATAAAAATCCTTTTCTTTGAAAAAATCTTCCATATGTGTTGTAAACATAGACACAGATAAGTTGTTAGGCATTGAAAAACGAACGCTATTTGTATTGATTTTAATATCAGTTACACCTTTTCCTATATTATATGTTTGCTGTAAACTATCATCATTTTTGTGCCCAGAAACACTGTCTTTTATAACTAATAAATTAGGTTTAACATAAAGTAGCTTTCTATTTACTGTTATTGAGTCGTACAAATTGTGAGAGGCATCAAGTATTTCATAATCCTCATTTTTAGTATAACTGGTAAGCTTAGAGTATTGATCTTTTCTACCAAGTGTGTAGTCTTTATTGTTAATGGCTAAAGTATTATGCCCAAATACAGACATCAACTTAGGGCGGTATTTATTTTCGTAACCATAGTAACCTTGATCTGTAAAGATATCTACTCCTAGGGTCTGAAATACAAAAGAAAGATCATCATGGTGTTTGTGTACTTTAGAATTATAATTTGCAAATAAAGTCAAGTAACTTTTATCAGAGGTTTGGGTTCTCAAGGTGCCAATGTTGTTTTCAAAACTTACCATAGACCTAAGGTTGTAATTAGCTAAAACGGACTCTAGTCTTATATCACTTTCAAAATCATCAATTAATTTAGGGGATAATTTTTCTATTTGACTGTCACCCCACAAGGGAAATGTTAAATCTGGTTTAACTAGTTGTAAAAGAACATCATTCATTTTTAAGTATTTTAACAGCTTATCACTAGGTGTGCTCTCTTGTCCAATAAGTTCGAATATTTTTTTATAAAGATTGTGATTAAAAATATGGTATGTGATAGAGTGCTCGTTAGCAAGCCCAGATGGACCTATTATTTTATCAAAACTATTTAAAGATCTTTTTGAAGCAATTTCTTTAAGATCTTTTGAAACATAAGAATTACTAATGAATGCTTTTGAGGCATATAATAATGAGCGATCCATCATTAATGAATGATTGTGCACGGAGTAATTTTTTGTGTCAATCATATATTTTATGTTCTCAGCAAGGTGATCAAAACATCGCTGAATAAATCCAACATCAGGACTTTCGTATTCTAATTCATTACTAATGGTTTGAAAAATATGTGTTACTCTAAAGGCACAAGAATGATCATACCACGAAAATTTTGAGGTGGTGTTTTCTAATTTTTTATGGCTCTTGATATAACTTTCAATATATGCCTTAGCTTTCGTATGGTACTGTTTTTTATTAGTGACTTTGTACGTGTGGTTTAGACTTGAAACAAATAGCAGGTTTTGATAATATAATTGCCAAGTGTCATTATTAAATGGATTTTCTTTCCAATCTAAAAGATTTATTCTTTTGTTAAAAGGCTCAAAGCTTTTCAAAATAATGATAGAGTCATTTAAAATACTATTAGATATTTTAGTTAAAGACTCTCCTTGGTAAGGTACCGTTCTAGGGATTTCATTGAAAAGAATATTTTTTTTTAAATCACTAATAGTAAATCGATAATCTTTTTCTTTATAATTTAATTCGACATATTTGCTTTTGCTACATGAGAATTGTGCAAAAAAAAGGAATAGTAGAAGTGTTTTTATGCAATTCATATTATAATCGATTTATTATTTCTAAGCTAAACTATTAAAAATAGTAAGATAAAATGTATTTTTGGAGACTAACATTTTATTTTGAATAAATTAATATATTTAATATTCATAATTTTATTTATTCTTCAGGGCACGAACAAGTATAACGCTATAATCTTGTTGCTTTATATCGTGTTAATTGGGTGTGTGTTTTTCATTAAAAAGAATAAGGTTAAGCTTCCTCTATACTATGTTATAGCCTTAATCGTTTATGCCTTTTATTTACTTATAGGGGTGTTAAACGGCCACAATAACCCATTTATAGATATTAAATTTCAGATTTTTGGTTTTATTTTCTTTTTTAGTATAATAAATATTAAGCTTAATTTTCTCAAGCTGTTGTTTTTTATAAATTCTCTTGTATTTATAATTTACGTGCTATTGCTATTAGACCTAATTCCTAATCTTTGGAAATATACTACTGTAGGTTTTAAAGGTAGAGTTTATGGACCTCCGATAATGGCAATTAATCTTTTACTTTTTTATTATATCTTAAAAGAAAAAGCAATTGACGTAAAATTAGGAATCGCTCTAATTTTAGGTGTATTTTATATAGCTTTAACTACTAATTTTATGAATTTAGCAGTCTTTGGAGGATTGGTGTTTCTTCTTGTAGTTAAGTTTAAAAAGTTGATGAAACCAGTATATGTGATTTCCATTTTTGCACTAATTTTATTAGTAGTCGGTTATCTTTATTCACCATTTGTTCCTGAATTAGTTTCTGAAAAAATGAAGTATGTATATAAACCATGGGAATATCCGAGTCTGAAGACGAGATTAGATGATTTTAATCAAATTGTATCCAAAGAGAATTTTGGATTGTTTAAACAATTATTCGGTGAAGGTTTCGGGACGAGTTCAGAAATTTATAGACATAATCCTATCGCGGTTTCCTTAAGTCGGTCGTTTAACTTCCAAGAAATAGATAATGGTTTTTATTATATATATCACAGGGGAGGGTGGACCCTTTTTTCTATCTTTATATTGAGTCATATTTATTTAATGTTTAGGCTAGATAACGTAAAGGTGCGTTTGGCCTTTATTTGGTTGATTTTTGTAACATGTATCCTTTCCATTCATTACTTTAATTATTCTTTTTATTTACTAATACCCTATTTCATTCTTTATAACAATAACTTTGAAAAAAATATGGAGTAATGAATGTATTATATGTCGTGCCCGATTTAAAGAAAGTTTCTGGAGGACCTCGAACAAGAATAAATATGTTTAAGTCAGTTTTTGTTAAGAATGGAGACCTTATAATTGAAAAAGGAAATAAACTCACTAGGAGTTTATTTCCAAGAAAAATAAATCGAGTATATATTGAATCTGCTACTAATAGAATTAGTATAATAGACTTTATTGCTTTACTTTTTTTAAGGTTTTATGCTAAGGAGGTTACCGTTTTTATTCGTGATATTTATATAGAACTATTTCCAGAAGAATATCAGACATTC
>JAGPVI010000109.1 GCA_018067115.1 Bizionia sp.
ACAAGAAATTACTGAGAGTGACTTAATGGCAGAGGCCTTAAAAAAAGAACTCCTATTTCGCGAGCATCTTCAACACCCGCTCATAACAGAAATAAGAGGAAGAGGTTTAATGCTGGCGGCGCTAACACCTTCAGCAGACATTACAAACGAACTCGTTTTGGAGGCACAAAATGAAGGTCTTATTCTGTTTTGGTTACTATTTGAGACCAAAGCGGTCCGGATAACACCGCCTTTAACTATTTCAAACGCCGAAATCATTAAAGGCTGTGGCATTATTATTGCTATCCTTAATACAATACAAAAGCGTTTACAATAATATAACCTTTTCAATATCAAAGTAAAACACCCCAATAGAAATATGAGCATTACGGATGTTCATTACTTTGTTAAAAACATTTAAGTATTATGACGCTTTAAACTACAATAGAGCGTTACATTTAGTACTGGAATGGTAAACTATGACCTATGGAATTTAGCCAAGAAGAGAATAATAAAGTACCGTTAACGAAATTTGAATCCATGTTAAAAACAAACAATGTGTTGTTTTTTGATTCTAATGAGTTCGAAAATATAATTCACCATTATCTTAATCAAGGAAAAGTTGCTTTAGCAAAAAAAGCAATTAAACTCGGTTTGGAGCAGCACCCCACATCTATTAATTTAAAATTATTTAGAACTGAGGTTTTTATTTTTGAAAACGAACTTGAAAAAGCAAACAACTTATTAGATGAGTTATACGTTTTAGAACCTTCTAATGAAGAAATATATATTCAGAAAGCCAATGTTTTATCTAAAGAAAACAAGCATAAAAAAGCAATTAATGTTTTAAAAAAAGCGCTGACTTTAACTGACGACGCTGCCGATTTATATTCATTAATTGGTATGGAATATCTGTTTTTAGACCAATTTGAAAATGCCAGAGATCATTTTATGAAATGCCTTGAGGCAGATCCTGAAGATTACTCGGCACTATATAATATTATTTATTGCTTTGACTTTTTAGAACAAAGTGATGAGGCGATCGATTATTTAAATCTATATCTAGATAAAAACCCATATTGTGAAGTCGCTTGGCACCAATTAGGTAAGCAATACAGTGCTTTAAAAGAACACGAAAAAGCATTGAGTGCTTACGAATTTGCTATAATATCTGACGACACATTTGTTGGGGCTTACATAGAGAAAGGTCGTGTTTTAGAGCGTTTAAAACGTTATAATGAAGCCATTGAGAACTATACTATAACTTTAAGTTTAGAAGACCCTACTTCGTTTGCATTATTGCGAATAGGTAACTGCTACGAGAAGATAGGAGAGAAAGATTTAGCCGTTCAGTATTATTTTAAAACTGTGCACGAAGATCCTTTATTAGATAAAGGATGGATTGCAATAACGAAATTTTACTGCAAATTAAAAAACTTTCAAAAAGCATTATACTACATTAATAAAGCCATCAATATAGATACTGAAAACGTAAATTATTGGAAACTTTATGCGAAAATAAACCACCGTTTAAACTTTTTAGAAGAGGCAGAACGTGGCCATAAACGCGCTATAGAACTTGGCAACTATGAAATAGAGACTTGGTTACAACGCTCAGACTTACTTAAAATGTTAGGCGAGCCGGAAGCTGCAACCTTTAATTTAATTCAAGCCGCAGAGTTTTTTCCGGAAAATGCCGAAATTGAATTTAGACTAGCTGGATTATATTATTCGCTTTTAGAATCTGAGAAAGTAACCTTTCACTTAAATAATGGAATGCGCTTCGACGCAGAACAAATTATAATCTTAGAAGAACTTTTTCCCGAATTTTACCAATCTATTGAGGTTAAAAACTTACTAAAAAATCAGCAATAACATAATCGAATAATTTAATTTGCATACCTTTGGTTGAGTTAAAACTAAAAAATGCAAAGACGATTATCCGATTATTTAATTATAGCGCTTAAAGGCGTAGCGATGGGAGCTGCCGATGCTGTCCCTGGAGTTTCAGGAGGCACAATAGCTTTTATTTCTGGTATTTACGAAGAATTAATTACGACCATTAGTAATGTTAATCTTTCATTATTTAAAACACTAAAAAATCAAGGTTTTAAAGCGTTTTGGAAACAAGCAAATGGTAGCTTTATATTAGCGCTGCTTTCGGGTATTATTGTTAGTTTTATCTCCTTTATGAGATTGGCTAAATACCTAATTGAATTCCACCCAGTCCTTATTTGGTCTTTCTTTTTTGGTTTAATTGTCGTGAGTATTTACTTTGTTGGTAAACAAATTGGTAAATGGAAAGCCACCACATTTGCTGCCTTAATAATTGGAGTAATTTCCGCATATTACATTACTGGACTGCCTGCTCTTGCAGGAAATTCTAATCCGTTATACTTATTATTTGCGGGTGCAATTGCCATATGCGCAATGATTTTACCAGGTATTTCAGGATCGTTTATCCTTGTTATTTTAGGCGCCTACAAAACGCTAAGTGATGCCTTTAGCGATTTCGACCTTAAAAAAATAGGGTTGTTTGTTTTAGGTGCCGTTATTGGTTTGTTAAGTTTTAGCCGAGTTTTAAAATGGTTATTTAACAATTATAAAAATACGACGTTAGCCGTGTTAACTGGTTTTATTTTTGGCTCACTTAATAAAATATGGCCTTGGAAAGAAACAATAACAGTAATGGCAGACCAAACGGGAGAGGTTTTACCCTTTAATACCGTTTCAGAAGTGGGCACGCTATCTGTATTACAAAAAAGCACGAATGATTTTGAGTCTTACAAAACAATTATTGAAAACAGTATTCTTCCTTCTCAATACTCACAAATAAATAATCATATCGATCCACAAACTTTACCGGCAATAGGATTAATGATTGCTGGTTTTTTAACTATCTTCATCTTAGAAAAAATAGGCACACGAGAATAAATGGAGAACACGAGAACGTTTTCAGATAAGTTGTTACTAGTCTTAAAAGGACTAGTTATGGGAGCTGCTAATAAAGTTCCTGGCGTATCTGGTGGTGTTGTCGCTTTTGTGGCTGGTTTTTACGAAGAGTTTATCTATTCCCTTCAAAAGGTAAATGGAAAAGCTTTAAAATTGTTAATTTCTGGTCGCTTTAAATCTTTCTACAATTTCACAAACGGCCGCTTTTTGAGTTTGCTTTTTTTAGGAATGATAATCAGTTATTTTAGTATTTCGAAAGTATTAGATTATCTTATAAAACACTATGAACTCTATGTTTGGAGCGTGTTTTTTGGAATGATAATAGCTTCCATCTACTCCATCGGAAAAGAATTTGAAGATTGGAAAACAAAAACCTATATAGCGCTATGCATAGGTACTCTTTTGGGGGTTAGTATTAGTTTTCTAGACCCGGCCACAGAAAACGACAACCTTATATTTGTGTTCTTTTGCGGAATAATTAGCGTTTCGGGGATGACACTTCCCGGACTTTCGGGTTCCTTCATATTAATTCTTTTTGGCAATTACGTTCTGCTCCTTGTAGATTCGGTAAATGCTTTATTCGATACCTTTTATGAGATTTTTAGTGGCGATTTTAGCTTTACAAGTAACCTAGAACGCATTAGAATGCTAAAGGTATTAGGGGTTTTCACTTTAGGCTCTGTGGTTGGATTAGTTACCTT
>JAGPVI010000112.1 GCA_018067115.1 Bizionia sp.
GTTCTAAAAATTATTAGTCGCTTGATTTTAATCCATATCTCAATAACTTTTCATAATAGAAATGAAAAGCAATTGACAAAAAAATCAACGGACATTAATCTATTTCCACAGTTTATCTCAAAACGAACTTCTCTTCAAAATGCAGCTTTAGGGCTATTTCAAAGTAATGATAAAATTAAAGCGCACGAAAGCGCTTTTAAAGAAATCCATCAAGCAATAAAAGTGCTCATTACATCATTACTATCCCCTTAAACTATTAGATTATGCAAGTCACCAAAACATTAAAAAAAGATGTTCTAAATAGCTATAACACTTGGTTATACAGCTATTTAAACGGTGATATAGTAACCTATAATTCCTATTTTGATGACACCTATCACTTTATCGGGTCGACAGATAATGAAGAATACTTAAACAAAAAAGAAACCACAAACTTTTTTAAAGCTACTAGCGATCAATTAGCTGGGAAATGCGATTTAAGAAATGAAACCAAAATCATTGAAAAGTATAACGAATTAATTTTTATAACTCATTTATTTGATGGCTGGTTTATAAATGGTGAAGACTTGAGTTATTATGGCCGCTTTCGGTTTTCATCGATAATGCAGAATAAAGAAAACGAATGGAAGTTTATACACCAGCATTTTTCTACTACAGATTCTAAAACAAGCAACGGAGAAACGATTGGTTTTGATAAAGTAAATCTAGAAAACCAAGAACTTCGTATAGCCATAAAGCGAAGAACCATTGAACTAGAAGCAAAAAATCGTGAGCTTGAAATTGAAGGAGCTCTAGAAAAAGTACGTAGTCGCACTATGGCAATGCAGCATAGCGATGAATTGCAAGAAGCTTCATTCTTGTTAGATCAACAAGTAAGAGCGTTGAGCATTAATACTTGGGGATGTGCTTTTAATATTTATGGAGAGAGTGATTCTACTGAATGGTTTGGAAATGAAAAAGGCATTCTACATACCTACAAAGTACCTAGAGCAGGTATATTTAAAGAGTACTATGAAAATGGTAAGAAGGGGGAATCGCTACTCATAAAAGAGTTTTCAGGTGACGATTGTGTCGCACATTATGAATATATGAGTTCGCTTCCTTTTATTGGCGATGTCTTAAAAAATTTAAAGAAAACAAACAATGGTTTCCCAACCTATCAAATTGACCATGTGGTTTATTTTAAATATGGCTATTTATTGTTTATTACACGAGAACCTGTTCCAGATGCCCATGCTGTTTTTAAACGTTTTGCCAAAGTTTTCGAGCAAACGTACGCACGTTTCCTAGATTTACAAAAAGCAGAAGTGCAAGCAAGAGAAGCTCAAATAGAAATGGCCTTAGAAAAAGTACGCTCCCGTACTATGGCCATGCAAAATAGTAGCGAATTGCCTGAAGCTGCAAATAATCTTTTCCTTCAAGTACAAGAACTAGGAATTCCTGCTTGGAGTGCTGGTTATTGTATCTGGGAAGACGATAAAAAAAGTGCAACTGCTTATATGAGTAGCGAAGGCATTATTCAAAAACCATTTGTGTTGCCTACAGTTGGTGTGGGCTACAATTTTTCTAAACCATTAAAAAAAGGAGACGTTTTTCATGTTGGAGAAATAGGTGGCAATCTCATCA
This sequence comes from Bizionia sp., assembly GCA_018067115.1. Lineage (GTDB taxonomy): Bacteria > Bacteroidota > Bacteroidia > Flavobacteriales > Flavobacteriaceae > Bizionia. Next base: position 1,627 of record JAGPVI010000112.1, read on the forward strand.
AAAAACATTACGACTTTATGCGCACACTTCCCGTTTTTGGAGAAGTAATTGATGGCATCCTTGAAGCAGGACATCCCCTACCAACCTTTCAAATATTCCATATCTGCTATTTCAAATATGGTTATGTGATGTTTATTACTTATAAAACCGATCCAAAAGCACACGATATATTTAAGCGTTTTGCCAAAGTTTTCGAACAAACCTACACACGTTTTTTAGACCTTCAAAAAGTTGAAGCACAAGCTAAAGAAGCACAGATTGAATCAGCTCTAGAACGCGTAAGATCTAGTGCAATGGCTATGCACAAAAGTGATGACCTCACTAAAGCTGTAGATATTGTGTTTTCAGAATTAAAACAATTAGAATTTAACACGGTTCGTTGTGGTATCGGTATTTTTAATGACCAGTCTAAAAATGTAAATGTTTGGACTACCTCTTCCAATAACAAGAAGGAAACCTCACACTTATCTGGAGATGAGAAACTTGAAGGCCATCCGCTTTTAGATGGAATTTACAAGGCGTGGGAAAAGCAAGTCGATTTTTCTTACATCTTAAAAAACAAAGATCTTGAGAGCTATTACCATGTTGTTAAAAGTTCAAATCTTCCGGTCGCTCCTCCTAGTAATGATAAGCAATTCACAACTCAATACTACCATCTCGTTGTTTTTCCTGCCGGAGGACTTTTTGCATTCAGCGACACCGAATTCACTCAAGATAAAAAACTATTAATGAAGCGTTTTGGAGAAGTATTTCACCTTTCCTTTATTCGCCACCTCGATTTAAAACAAGCTGAAATACAATCTAGAGAATCTCAAATACAACTATCCTTAGAGCGTGTTAGAGCCAAAGCGATGTCTATGCACAATTCAAATGGAATAGACGATGTATTAACAATTTTATGTGCGCAATTTGATGATATAGGTATTTTACCTA
>JAGPVI010000127.1 GCA_018067115.1 Bizionia sp.
AAAAAATATTTGCAACTGTTAGTGGTGCAATTGCTAATACTTATTCAGAATTTAAAAACTTATCACCAAAAGAATTAGTTAAAAAACGCATGGATAAATATTCTCAAATGGGAGTGTTCAAAGGCTAGTAGCATTAAACCCTATATAGATTAAAATCTGAAAGCATGTCTTTCAGATTTTTTTATGCTTATTAACAAGAAAATCAAGTTATTAACAGTTAAAATGTTCATTACCTGTTAAGATTGATTAACTTTATAAATCACTTTAACGTAACAATTTATTTACTTTAGCTTTCATGAATCAACCCAATCAATTAAAAGGCTATCAAGTCGACAAGAACAAGATTATTAATCTTGAGCGTGGTAAAATACCGCCACAAGCAACTGATTTAGAAGAAGTTGTACTTGGAGCGATGATGATCGATAAAAAGGGAGTCGATGAAGTGATCGATATTTTAAGCCCCGACGCATTCTATAAAGAAGCGCACCAAAATATATTTGAAGCCATTTTTATGTTGTTTCAAGAGAGTCAGCCAATTGACTTATTAACCGTTTCTACGCAATTAAAAACAAATGCAAAGTTAGAAGCTTCAGGAGGCGATTTTTACCTTATTTCTTTAACTCAAAAGGTGTCATCTTCAGCGCATATCGAGTTTCACGCGCGTATTATTTTACAGAAATTTATTCAACGTAGCTTAATAAAAATATCGAGTGAAATTATTGAAGATGCTTACGACGAAACTCAGGATGTATTCGATTTATTAGATAAAGCCGAGTCGAAATTATACGAGGTCACTCAAGGAAATATTAAAAAATCGAGTGAAACTGCTCAAGATTTAGTAATTCTAGCGAAAAAGAAAATTGAAGAAATTTCGAAGAAAGAAGGAATGAGTGGTATCCCTTCTGGATTCGATAAATTAGATAAGTTAACCTCAGGGTGGCAAGAAAGTGATTTAATTATCGTTGCCGCACGTCCAGGTATGGGTAAAACAGCCTTAACCTTATCTATGGCAAGAAATATTGCCGTTCAACACAATATACCTGTAGCCTTTTTCTCTTTGGAGATGGCATCAGTACAATTAATTACGCGTTTAATTTCTAGTGAGACGGGCTTGTCTTCAGAAAAATTAAGAACAGGGAAATTAGAAAAGCACGAGTGGGAGCAATTAAATGTAAAAGTAAAGGCTTTAGAAAAAGCGCCTCTTTTTATTGATGATACACCCTCGCTTTCTATTTTCGATTTGCGTGCAAAGGCAAGACGATTAGCATCGCAACACGGTATTAAGATGATTATAATCGATTACTTGCAGTTAATGACAGCTGCAGGAAGTGGAGGAAATCGTGAACAGGAAATTTCTACTATTTCTAGAAACCTTAAAGCCTTGGCAAAGGAATTAAGTGTTCCTGTAATTGCATTATCGCAATTGTCGCGTGCCGTAGAAACTAGGGGAGGAAGTAAACGTCCATTGCTATCCGATTTACGTGAATCTGGAGCTATCGAGCAAGATGCCGATATTGTATCGTTTATTTACCGTCCAGAATATTATAAAATTGATGAGTGGGACGACGACGATCATTCTCCAACTGCTGGTCAAGCCGAATTTATTATAGCAAAACACCGTAATGGTGGATTAGAGAATATCCGTCTTAAATTTATCGGTAACCTTGGTAAGTTCGATAACTTGGATGATTTCGACACGCCTTTCGGTCAAGAGTTTCACAGTAAAATGAATGAAAATCAAGGTGAAGATACCTTTAGCTCTGGTGGATTCTCTGCATCTCCACAAGATGCTTTTGGTGCTCCAGACGATGCTTTTGGTTCTCCCGAAGATGATGATGTTCCGTTTTAAAAAAAACAGTATTGCAACAAACTTTTTTAGTACTTTTGTCATTTACAAATAAAATCTTTTAGAAGCGAAAATGGATAAAGTCCGTACCACAAATATGTTGCTATTGGTTATAGTAATTCCTATAATATTTTATTTATTAAAAGTATTATCATTTATCTTTATACCACTGGTTTTTTCAATGTTTATTGCATTGTTGTTTTTGCCTTTAATGCGCTTATTAAGTCGCCGTAGAGTACCAAAAATAATAAGTATAGTCATTGTTATGATTATTATTTTCCTAGGAATTAAACTAGGAGCGGAGCTTGTAAAATTATCAAGTAAGGAAATTATAGCTTCAGACACCCAGTTTTTTGAAAAAGCTGAGCTAAAAATTAAAACACTAATTTTTGATGTAGAAACCTTTTTTGGAATAGCAAGTGGTACCGCAGAAGATAAAAGTCTGTCAAGCTACATTAATCAAGATGCATTAGTAAAAAACTTCGGAACAACTTTTGGCTTTATCAGCAGCTTTTTAACAGCTTTATTAATGACTACTTTCTTTGTTGTATTATGGTTAGCAGAGTCTATAAACATAGAAAAACTATTAAATAGAACACTATTAAAGAAAAAGCACACCTCTATTAAAACCTTTAGGAAAATAGAAAAAGATCTTATTAAATTTAGTAAAGTAAAGTTTATAGTGAGCTTATTAACGGGGGTTGGTATAACGCTTGCTTGTTATGGTTTCGATGTTAGTTTTCCAATCTTTTGGGGGCTATTCGCTTTCTTAATAAACTTTGTCCAAATGGTTGGCTCATTTATAACAATTATTTTACTCTCTATTTTTGCCTTTGTAGAATTAGAAACGGGTAGCACACTATTGTTTTTTATAATAGCAATTTCTGGAGTCCAAGTATTATTTGGCTCTATCTTGGAACCTATTTTTATGGGGAAATCATTCTCTATAAACATAATTACCGTTTTAGTAATGCTAATGTTTTGGGGCTTTATTTGGGGTATTCCAGGTCTTATTATGGCAATTCCAATTACTGTATTCTTAAAAATAATTTTCGAGCAGTTTCACAGTACAAAAGGTAT
>JAGPVI010000129.1 GCA_018067115.1 Bizionia sp.
ATGACCTATTTTAGCGAAACTATAGGTGAGTACCCTTACGATCAATATTCTGTAATACAAGGAGGCGATGGCGGTATGGAGTACGCTATGTCGACTTTAATTACAGGAGAGCGTAGTTTTGGTAGCTTAGTAGGCGTAACAGCGCACGAACTAGCACATACTTGGTTCCAGTTTTTATTAGCAACAAACGAGAGTAAGCACGAATGGATGGACGAAGGGTTTACAAGCTATATTAGTGAATTTGCTGTAGATGCTGTAAATAATACCGCTCGCGAAAACCCAATTGAAAGAGCATACCAAGGGTATACTTACCTGGCTAAATCTGGGAAAGAAAAACCTCAAACAACACATTCAGATCGTTTTGAAACTAATTTTGCTTATGGTATTGCTGCTTATAATAAAGGAGCAGTATTCTTATCGCAATTAGGCTATGTTATTGGTGAAGAGAATTTAAAAAACACTTTAAAACAGTACTATATAGATTGGGCTTTTAAACACCCAACACCAAACGATTTTATTCGTGTAGCAGAAAAAGTTTCTGGTTTACATCTAGGATGGTACTTAACCGATTGGACGCAAACAACAAATACAATCGATTATGGCGTTAAAAGCATTGATAATAATACAATAAGTTTAGAGCGTATTGGTTTAATGCCAATGCCTTTAGATCTTGAAGTTACATATACTGATGGTACAACCGAAGCTTTTTACATTCCTTTACAAATGATGAGAGGTGAAAAACCAACGACTGCAACTATAATTAGTGACTGGTCATGGGCACACCCAAACTATACGTTTACAACTAGCAAAGCTGTAAAATCTGTGGTTATAGATCCTAAAGGATTAATGGCCGATATTAACAGAGACAACAACTCCAAATAAGTAGTAACAACCTATTTAAATAAAAAAAACCTCATCTGTACGATGGGGTTTTTTTATTAGCTTAGCATTATTACCTTTGATCTCCCATGGAAAAAGAAAGATACACGTACAATAAGGCCGAGAAATTAAAGAGCCAAAAAGTTATAGAGCTATTATTTACAGAAGGTAAATCGGTTTCGGCATACCCTTTGCGATTAGTGTATTTAAAAACAGATACAAACCTAAAAGCAGGTGTTTCTGTTAGTAAACGAAATTTTAAACGCGCGGTAGACCGCATTCGAATAAAACGCTTAATGCGAGAAGCCTACCGTCTCAATAAAAATATGTTACTTAACAACAACGTCGATAACTATTCGTTTATGATTTTATATAATAGTAAAGACATGCCCGATTTTAATTTTGTAGACACTAAAATGAAAGCACTTTTTACTAAGTTTTTAACGCAATAACCGCACTATTATGAAAATGCTTATTTATCTATTTGCCCTAGTTTTACCCTTAGCTTGCTCGCAAAATAAATCTATAAGCGACACAGAAACTTACAACGATAATTACGAGATTCAAGAAATGGTAGAAGAATCTCATTCGCCTTCATTTCAAAATAGTACGACTGAAGACAGTGATCATTCAATAGAACAAAAAATAATTAAAGAGTCTTATTTAGAATTCGAAACTAAAGATTTAGACCATACCTACGCACAACTCTCACGTTTTATATCGCAAACCAAAGGGTATATACAAGATGATAATGCAACAAAAGGCTACAATAGAATAACCCGTAGCCTTGTTATTAGAGTGCCAAATACGCATTTTCAAACGGCCATAGATTCCATTAGTAACACTGTTAAATATTTCGATACCAAACGTATTTCTTCTAAAGATGTTACCGAAGAATTTATAGATATTGAAGCCCGCTTAAAAGCAAAAAAAACATTAGAACTTCGCTATTTAGAATTGCTTGCTAAAGCAAAAACAGTGAAAGAAATGCTTGAAATTGAAAAAGAATTATCAAGTATTAGAGAAGACATTGAAGCCAACCAAGGGCGTTTAAAATATTTAAGTAATAAAGTATCGTTAAGCACAATTCACATTGTATTTTACAAAACAATAGTAGAAAGTAAGGTTACCGAATCGTACGGTTCTAAAATGTGGATGGCCATAAAATCTGGTTTTAATGCCTTATCTTTATTTATATTAGGTTTATTACATATCTGGCCTTTTATAATAGTTGCTGGAATATCTGGTTACTTTTTTAAACGATGGTTACAAAACAAAAGTAAAAAATGAAAACACTTTTAAAACGCAAAATCCTTATCCCAATCGTTGCCGTTACCTTATTTTTAGGAACAACAGCCTTTAAGTCCTACCAAGGAGAATTTTTTGAAATAGCAAAACAAATAGAAATATTTACAACGCTTTTTAAGGAATTGAATATGAATTATGTCGATAAAACAAACCCTGGCGATTTAATGGATAACGCCATTAAAAATATGCTAACGGAACTCGATCCCTATACTATTTTTTACAACGAACAAGATGTAGAAGCAGCGCGTATAAAACAAACCGGAGATTACACGGGTGTTGGCGCTAGTATAAAAACGTATAAAGACAATTTATTGGTTATTGAACCATATAAAGGCTACCCTGCCGATCTTGCGGGTTTAAAAGCTGGAGACGAAATAACTATTGTAGATGGTGTTGCCGTAAAGGATTACGACGATGATGCCTCTAACCTTCTTAAAGGCGCTCCCAATACGAGTTTACAAATTACATATGTACGCCAGGGCGTAAGCAAAACGACAGCTATAAAACGCTCTGAAATTGAAATTGATGCCGTGCCACATTTTTCTATGATCGATGGCAATACTGGCTATATTGTTCTTAAAAAATTTAATACTAAAGCGGCCTCACAAACTAGTTACGCCTTAAAAGATTTAAAAGCACAAGGCGCAAAATCAATTATTTTAGATTTACGTGGTAATCCCGGTGGTTTGTTACGCGAAGCAGTCGAGGTTGTAAACTTATTTGTACCCAAAGAACAATTGGTAGTGAGTACAAAATCTAAAGTCAAAAAATACAACCGTACCTATTACACAAAAAATGAACCTATAGATACAGACATTCCACTAGTTGTTTTAATTAATGGTACAAGTGCATCGGCAAGTGAAATTGTTGCAGGAACCCTTCAAGATTTAGATCGTGCTGTTATCGTGGGGTCTAGAAGCTTTGGGAAAGGCTTAGTTCAGCGTCCAAAAAAACTGACTTACGGCACACAAATTAAACTAACTATTTCTCGCTATTACACGCCATCTGGACGTTGTATACAGGCTTTAGATTATTGGAATAAAGACGATAATGGTCATGCCGTGCGTGTTAAGCAAAAAGATTATAATGTATTTAAAACTAAAAATGGAAGAAAAGTCTACGATGGTGGCGGTGTTTTTCCAGATGAAATTTTAGAACATTCTAAAAACTCTGCCATTACCAATGCCATTTTAAGTACCCAAAGTATTTTTGACTTTGCCACACAGTATTACTACAGTCATCCTATAAAAGATATATCGGATTTTAAATTAACAGATGCCGATTTTAAAAACTTTAAAAGCTATCTAAAAGACACCAATTTCTCTTTTGAAACTGAAACGGAAAAATCGTTTGCAAAAGCCTTCGAAATTTCTAAAACAGAAAACCTAACAGATAATATTGATAAAGATTACAAAACACTTATTGCTAATTTAAATCAATACAAACAAGATGCGTTAGACGAAAATAAAATGCAACTTTTAGACTTATTAACAGACGAAATAGTGAAACGTTATGTGTATAGAGAAGGATTGTACGAGTATTATGAAGTGCATAATGACGAAATTAAAAAAGCAACTGAAATTTTAAATTCCCCTTCTAAATACAAGAAATATTTAAAATAATTAAAACGAAATAGGTTTTAAAAACGAATTATGAACAAGGTCTTTTTAGTACTATTTTTAATAGCCAATATCGTGTATTCTCAAAAAGAAATTACGCACGATGTCTACTTCGATACCGATAAATACAATGTGCCGTTAACAGAAGAAAATAGACTCTTATTGTTTATTTCCGAGCTAGATTCTGTAGACATTGGCAAGATATCTATTTATGGTTTTACAGACGATAGAGGTACTAGTGCTTACAACTTAGAACTCTCTCAAAACCGTGCAGACGCCATTAAAGGGATGTTTTCTGGTTACGGTATAGATCCTAAATTAATAACAAATGTTGATGGTAAAGGTATTATTCTTTTAAAGGTAT
>JAGPVI010000143.1 GCA_018067115.1 Bizionia sp.
ATAAACGCGGTACCGCAGTCATAACATTAGGCTGTACTTCTTTTAAATTGTCGCTCATTTTTTCAATGGATTCGGCAAAATAAATTTGCACACCGCAATATTGGTATAAATAAAGAATCATACGTTCAAATACGTGGCAAACAGGAAGGAAACTTAAAGCTTTCGATTTTCCGTACTCAAAAGGAACATTTTTTTCACTGTTTAATACATCGGACACAATGTTTTGATGTGTAAGCATAACACCTTTAGGTCTCCCGGTGGTTCCAGATGTATAAATTAAGGTTGCTAGGTCTTCTGTTTTAATTGCTTTTTTTCTGGCTTCAACTTCATTTTGGTTACTTGAGTCTGCACCTAATTCTAAAATCTCATTCCAACTTTTTTCATTAGTAACATCATCAAAGGTATATATGGCTTTAAGCTTTGTATTAGCTTTAATTAAATTTATCTTTTCTATAATACTAACATCCGAAACAAAACAATACGAGGCTTCAGAGTGGTTTAAAATATAATCGTAATCTTCTTTTGAAATTGTAGGATAAATAGGTACGTTTTGGGCTCCAGTTTGCAAAATACCAATATCCATAATATTCCATTCCGTTCTATTGTTGGTTGAAATAACTGCAATTTTGTCATTTGGTTGTACACCTAGGCGTAATAAGCCTCGACTAATAGCATTGGCTTTATCAATATATTCTTTAGTAGACGTTTTAATCCATTTACCATTGTATTTAGTAACTAAAGCAGCATCCAAATTATATTTTTCCAACTGGTGGTAAGGAAAATCGAAAAGTCTCGTGATTTCTTGCATAGGGTTATGTTGTATTGTAGAGTTGCAAATTAAGAAAAGGAATGGTTATTTTAAAATTAGATTGATAAAAACATTACACGACAAAGTTTTTACTCTATACTCTGTTTAAACACTTTTGTTATAACGAGTTATGAGTTGTTTTAATTTTTATTAATTCTTTTTCTGATTTTATTTCTGTTAGAATCTTACTTTTTATTTATAAATTATATCGTTTTAAAGCTAATTGGTGTTTAATTATTATTAAATACTTGACATTTTTTTAAAACACTGTGTAAATTGATATTATTATCTCTTCTAAGCTGAAATATTGTAACCAAGTCAGTATTTGTTTTATTATTTACGCAGTCATTGTATATTAGCTTATACTGATGACTTGTAGGATGAAGATAACTCTTTTATTTGAAACACCTTAGTGTTAAACTCTTCTTTAATCGTAGTGTTTGGGCTTGAATATAACGTATTTTTGCACCCAAAATTTCATTAATTATATTTTGAACTATTGTAAATAGCTCAAATAAGATAGTCATACAAAATGATTAAAAAACGAGTTAAGCAAGTCACGTTTATATTAATTCTGCTAATTCATAGTGCTTTTATAGGGCTTATTTTTTTTGAAAATCAGAACAATGTTGCGCTTATTATAAGCTTACTTATTATTTTAGTACTGTTAGGCGTAACGTATGTTAAGAACCCGGTTAGACCGCAACATAATGAATTTGATGAGCTAAATACTATAGTGTACGTGTTTCTTGGTGCTATTTCCACCTATTTTTTACACAGTTCTCTAGGGCTAAGCACTGTACTTTCGGCAAGTATTGTTGGTCTAACGGTTAGTTTTGTTCCAAGTGTTTTTAAACAATATGCTGCCGTTAAATCTTTACCTGTGGCGATGTATTGTGGTACTTTTGTGGGGATGACGAGTACTGCCGTTGCTTCTGGCTATTTGTTTATAATATTAGCGAGTTGTATAACAGGCGTTTTACTGGTGAGCGCAAATGGTGTTTTTCATAATATAGGAGGGAAGCTAGGAACGCTAGCTTTTGGCGGTGTTGTTTTAGCGTTCTTAATCACATTATTAATATCCTTATGAATTTAGAGCTTTTAATACTGGTTTTAGTAGGAGCTTGTGCGGCTGTTATTACATTTATATTACATACTACCTTCAAGCAAAATACGGTTAGAGCCTCTGCTTTAGTGGGACTTTTTTCTAGCTTGGTTGTTTTTGCGTTTCCCGAATATCTATCTGACTACCTCATTACTCATATTCCTTTAATAGCTTTTGGCGCTTCTTTTATTGGTATGGTATCATCGTCTGTAATTTCAAATGTCTTTTTATTAGGATTTTCAGGAGGTATTTTTACATTTATATTTTTGAATGCACATAGGGTATTTAATGGTTTTGGTGGAGGATTGGGCGTTTCTGCTTGTATAGCTTTATTGATTGTATTAGCTCTACCAGTCCTCTTTAAAAAACGAACGCGGTGTATCGCCTGGTTAAGAATAAAAAAGGCTTTTCAAAATTTATAGACTCCAGACATGAAGAGCAGTTCGTGTTAAAGTAAGGACAAAAAAAAAGAGCTACGTAGAATAGCTCTTTTTACTAATAGATTGATAACAAAACAATATGTGTTTATAAAATTATTTAATTTTTGTTACTAAACGAATCCCTTAACTTTCATTTAATTTAAATAAAATTCACATAAGTTTTTCCAAAAATATGTAGAATTAAATAAATATTATTGTAAAAAATCGTAAATGTCAAACTATTTTAACCGTTTATGTACTTTTTGAGAAATTCAGTCTCTTTTTTAAAGAAATTTTTTGGTGTATCATTCATAAATAGCTTAAAATCTTTATAAAAATGAGCCTCGTCGTAATAGTTGTATTTAAAAATTAGGTTTTTTAAATTTATATCTTGGCTTTCATATTTCTGCATTAAGTTTAAAAAACGATTCAATTTAATAAAACGACCAGGTGTTAGTCCTACCATTTTTTTAAAATGTGTCTCTAGTGTTTTTTGTGAGAACGACATCTTATCGATTAATTCGTTAACACTAATTAATCCTTTTCTCTTTGTAATTAAATTTACTGCACGATCGATTTCTTTAATATTTGGATCTTTAGATACAACGATACCTTTAAGTGCTTTTTCTAAAGCTATTAATGCTTTTCGTTCCTTCAACTCAGATTTTAAAACGTAAGCTAAAGCGGTATGTAATGAGATAGAAACATCCTCAAGTGCTAGGTGCTTATTGCTTAATTTAGAAATATCTCTATCCAATAATTTATATAACGTTGTTGGGTGTAAAGTTATACCAACTCCTTTATACGCTTCGTTAGCTTCTATACTATAGGATCTAAAAAATTGACCGGTTAATATAATGCCCTCAAGGTTATAGTCCTTATCTGAAGTTTTAGCTTCAAGGACGCCTTTTTTTATAAATGAAATGGTTGGCATCGCTACTGGCAATATCTTAGACTGAAACGGGATTACAGAATTTGAAAAACCGATTTCGAAATACTCATGTATTAAGGCAATTTTACTCGTAGAAGGATACGCGTCGTAAGTCATTGGTGGTGGTTGGTTTAGAATAAAAGCGAAATCAAAAGTATCATTAATTTTTGTAATGCACCTGTTTAGGTAGTAAAAATCCTACTTTTTAACATAACTCTCCTACTTTTTAATGACGATAACTTGAGTTATAGCACAAAAAAAAAGGAAGCTAAATTTAGCTTCCTTTTTCTATAAAGTAATATGTATGTTATTTCTTATCTTCAATCCAAAGTCTTGCATTAACAAAAGCTTCTAACCAAGGCGATACTTCGTCTGTTCTGTTTTCTGGATAATTAGCCCAGTTCCATTGAAATGTAGAACGCTCAATATGTGGCATCGTAACCAAATGTCTACCCGTGGTGTCGCATAACATCGCTGTATTAAAATCAGATCCGTTAGGGTTGCTAGGGTAGTTTTCGTAGCCATATTTTGCAACTACATTGTATTCCTTTTCCTCTTTTGGTAGGTTGAATTTTCCTTCACCATGAGAAATCCAAACTCCTAAACTAGTACCTTCTAAAGTAGATAGCATTACAGAGTTATTTTTTTGAATATGTACCGAAGTAAAAGCACTTTCGTGTTTTTTAGAGTCGTTATGAATCATTTTACCGTGCACATCGTGTTCTGGATTAATAAGGTCAAGTTCCATAAAGAGCTGGCAACCATTACAAATCCCTACCGATAGGGTGTCTTCTCGTTTAAAGAAATCGGTAATAACTTCGTTTGCTTTTTCATTGTATTTAATAGCTCCTGCCCATCCTTTTGCAGATCCTAGAACATCACTATTCGAGAAACCACCAACAGCTCCAAGAAACTGAATGTCTTTTAAATCTTCGCGACCAGAGATTAAATCGGTCATATGTACATCTTTAACATCAAAGCCTGCTAAGTACATTGCATTAGCCATTTCGCGCTCACTATTACTTCCTTTTTCTCTTAGAATAGCTGCTTTTGGTTTAGGCTTAGAATGATCGATTTTTGGTAATTTTCCAGTAAAATGCTCTGGGAAATTGTAGTTAAGCGGTTGGGTTGCATAATTTTTATATCGCGCTTCCGCTAAACCATTTGCTGTCTGTTTTTGATCTAATAGGAAAGACGTTTTATACCATACATCTCGTAATCTTGATACCGTTAACGTATAAACTTCATCTTTATTAATAATACTTAACACGTCGCTTTGTGTCGGTTTTCCTATGTTGAAAAAGGCAATATTAGCATCTGCTAATACTTTTTCTATTGAATTGTCTTTCGCTTGAAAAACAATTCCAGAATTTTCAGAGAATAATAATTTTATCGAATCCTTTTCAGCTAAAGCCGTTAAATCTAATGCTGCTCCTAAATTCACTTCAGCAAAACATAGCTCCAATAAAGTAGTAATTAATCCGCCCGAAGCAACGTCGTGCCCAGCGATTATTTTACCGTCTTTAATTAACTGCTGAATCGTATTAAACGTTGTTTTAAATTGAGACGCATTCTTAATTGTTGGTGTTTCTTTTCCTACTTTATTTAAAACTTGAGCAAAAGCACTACCTCCTAATTTAAAAGCATCTTCTGATAGGTTAATATAATAGATATCACCTCCATTTAAGCTTAAAACAGGCTCTACTACCTTAGAAATGTCGTTACAGTTTCCTGCCGCAGAGATAATAACAGTACCCGGAGAAATTACTTCCTCATTAGGGTATTTTTGCTTCATAGATAAAGAATCCTTTCCTGTTGGAACATTAATTCCTAAATCTATAGCAAATTCTGAAACAGCTTGTACAGCTTCGTATAAACGTGCATCTTCACCTTCATTTTTACAAGGCCACATCCAGTTTGCAGATAAAGAAACCGACTGTAATCCGTCTTTTAATGGTGCCCATATAATATTGGTAAGCGACTCTGCAATAGCATTTCTGCTTCCTGCTGTTGGACTAATTAATCCCGAAATAGGGGAGTGACCAACAGACGTTGCAATCCCTTCTTTACCTTTAAAATCTAGCGCCATAACACCACAGTTATTAAGTGGTAATTGTAGGGTTCCTGCGCATTGTTGTTTGGCAACTTTACCACCAACACAACGGTCGACTTTATTGGTTAACCAATCTTTACAAGCTACAGATTCTAGTTGTAAAACTTGATCGATATAATTTAAAATCTCGTCAGGATTGTAAGTAACATCTTCGTAATTTCTTTTTACGGTAACGTCGTTCATTATTGTTTTTGGTGAACTTCCAAACATATCTTCTAGCGCTAAATCCATTGGTTTTTCGCCAGTAGTTTTAGACTCAAAAGTAAATCTTTTATTTAAAGTTACGTCACCAACCGTGTACATTGGAGAACGTTCTCGTTCTGCAATACGGCTTAAGGTATCTAAATGTTTTTCTGCAATAACTAATCCCATTCTTTCTTGAGATTCGTTACCTATAATTTCTTTAGCCGATAATGTTGGATCTCCAACAGGAAGTTTATCTAAATCGATTTTTCCTCCGGTATCTTCTACTAATTCCGATAAACAATTTAAATGTCCTCCAGCACCATGATCGTGAATAGAAACGATAAAATTCTCTTCGCTTTCTACCATTCCTCGTACAGCATTGGCAGCACGTTTTTGCATCTCTGGATTAGAACGTTGTACTGCATTTAGCTCAATTCCTGAAGCAAATTCTCCTGTGTCGGCACTAGAAACAGCAGCGCCACCCATTCCAATTCTGTAGTTTTCACCACCAAGAATTACAATTTTATCACCTTCTTTTGGTGTGTCTTTTAGTGCTTGGTCTGCTTTACCATATCCAATTCCTCCAGCTTGCATAATCACTTTGTCGAAACCTAATTTTCTAGCTTCTTCTTCGTGCTCGAACGTAAGTACCGATCCGCAAATTAATGGTTGGCCAAATTTGTTTCCAAAATCTGATGCCCCATTACTGGCTTTAATTAATATATCCATTGGCGTTTGGTATAACCAATCGCGTTCTTTCATTTTTTGTTCCCAAGGTCTAGCGTCTTCTAATCTAGAGTAAGAGGTCATATAAACAGCGGTTCCTGCTAATGGTAACGATCCTTTTCCTCCCGCTAAACGGTCTCTAATTTCTCCACCAGATCCCGTTGCAGCACCATTAAAAGGTTCTACAGTTGTAGGAAAGTTGTGCGTTTCTGCTTTTATAGAAATAACCGACTCGTAATCTTTAGTTGCATAAAAATCTGGCTTATCGGCTGTTTTTGGTGCAAATTGTTCTACTACAGGCCCTTTTACAAATGCTACGTTATCTTTATAAGCAGAGACAATGGTGTTTGGGTGTTTTTTAGACGTTTCTTTTATGAGTTTAAATAGTGACGTTTCTTTTTCTTCACCATCAATAATAAAAGTACCGTTAAAAATTTTATGCCTACAGTGTTCTGAATTGACTTGACTAAAACCAAAAACTTCAGAATCTGTTAACGGACGACCAATTTTTGCAGAAACGCCTTCAAGATATTGTATCTCTTCGTCGTTTAATGCTAGGCCTTCTTTTTCATTGTAAGCCGAAATATCGTCGATGTTTAAAATCGCTTCAGG
>JAGPVI010000147.1 GCA_018067115.1 Bizionia sp.
AATTTGAAATTTAATAATTCCCAAAAGGCTTTAGCCATTACTTTACTTATTGCTGCAAGCTTAGTGCTTTCGGTTATGAATTTCAATATCATTAAATACCAGAAAACGATTACCGAAACATTAGTCGATATTTCTATGGTCGAACCTATTGAAGAACCAGTTCCTGATATTGAAATTCAGAATAGGGAAACCAACAAAAGTTTTAATGAAGCAGAAAAGCCAAAACATTTTAGTCAAGCGTATCAGCCCATTGCTCCCCCAAAAGAGTATAAGCGTCAGCCGGTAGAAAGCAAAGAAGACAGTCCTAAAAAGCCTATTACGGAGCCAGAACAACTAGGCATGTCCAATATCAATCAAGATGAATTAACAGCTTTCGAAAGTGTAAATGCCCTACTAAAAAAACAATCTACCAAAAGCAGTTCTGCAAACGGAACAAAAACCATTAATACCAATAGTACTGTTCGTTATTCACTAGTAAATAGAACCGATGTGTATTTACCGATTCCTATATATTTATGTGAAGAAAACGGGACTATAATAGTCAACATTACCGTTTCTAAAAACGGACGAGTTAAGGAAACCTCCATTAACTCGTCGTCTAATTCTAATAACAAATGTCTTCAAAATAGCGCATTAGAATACGCAAAAAAAGCGCAGTTTAACCGGAGTGTTAAAATCGATCAAATTGGTACAATCACCTTTACTTTTGAAGGTAAATAAAACCTATTGCATTAACGCAACAAGCTCTGCAATTGTAGACTGCCCTTTATCGTTATTATACCACCCTTGTAAATCTTCTTTAAGCTCTGGCTTAATCTCGCCATGTTTTTCTTTATAATCGGCAACTAGCTTAGTTGCACCCATCGGTCTTGGTCCAAAGGTGTTTTTAACACTAAGTGTTTCTGCGTCTACTAAAATTAATTTTGGAATAGATTTTCCTCCATTTGTTAAAAAACGATCCATTAGCTCTTCGTTTTCATCACGAAGCACCACTTTAAAATCTATAGCATCGTTTAGTTCGGCCACCTTATTCATTACTGGCAGTAAATGCGCTGCATCGCCACACCAGCTTTCTGTAAGAACTACCCACGTTTGTTTTGTCTTTAAATTTCTAATTTCAGCAGCAACGTCGTCACTAATCTTTAACGTTTTATCCCATCGTTTCATACGCTTATCGTTTAACAGCGTATAGTTAGCCATCTCTTCATTTTGCAATTCTCCGGTAGAAGCATTATCAATAACCAATTGTTTTACCATTTCACGGTATTGAACATACGGCATAGCACGCTGTAAACTCTCAGTAATTATTGTTGCTATTGTAACATCTTTTAAAGTCTCCATACAGTTGTATTTTATACTTACAAAAATAGCACTTTACACCCTTGTAAAAGGTGACAAATGTTACATTTGAAAAATAAAGAAACAAAACTGTTTTGATTATTTTAAATTATTGATGAGAATTAGTTCCTATATTTACTAAAACCACTTTAAATTAACTGGTTATAATCACGTTTACATTTTCACTTATGACAAAACACAGATGCGGCTGGTGCGTAGGCGACGACCTATATGAGACTTACCACGATACAGAATGGGGAAAACCGGTGTACGACGACGTTACTATTTTCGAGTTTTTAATTTTAGAAACTTTTCAAGCTGGATTAAGTTGGATTACTATTTTGCGGAAACGTGAGAATTTTAGAGAAGCGTTAGACCAATTCGACTACAAAAAAATAGCAGAATACAATCAAGAAAAAATTGATGCTTTATTAGAAAACAAAGGGATTGTAAGAAATAAACTTAAAGTAAAAGCAACCGTAACGAATGCACAGGCCTTTATGGAGGTTCAAAAAGAATTTGGAAGCTTTAGCGATTATATTTGGGAATTTGTAAACAACAAACCCATAAAAAACACCATTGCAAACTACAAAGAGACGCCTGCAAATACCCCTATTAGTGATGCGTTAAGCAAAGATTTAAAAAAACGAGGTTTTAAGTTTGTGGGGAGCACCGTAATTTATGCTCATATGCAAGCCACAGGAATGGTAAATGACCACGAAGTAAACTGCTTTAGATATCAGGAAGTGTAACCTAAACACTTTTACAAATACGATAAAAAGAGAGCTCTAGAAATCTCTTTCGCGCCTAAACTTTCTAGATGATTGGTATAAACTTGACAATCTATTAATTTATAATTGGTGTTTTGAATAAACGTTATAAAAGCGGCTTTGCTGGCATTACTTTGTTTGGTAAACATACTTTCTCCGCAAAACACACCGTTTCCTAAATCTATGCCATATAAACCGCCTACAAGCTTATTGTCGTGATATACTTCTACCGATTTGGCATACCCCATTTCATGAAGCTCTACGTAAGCTTCAATCATGTCATTAGTAATCCACGTACCTGCTTGCCCCTCTCTTTTTGCCAGAGCACATTCAGTAATAACAGCTCTAAAATCTTTATTAACAGTAATCTCTAAATTACAATTACGCATAAACTGCTTCATACTTTTAGATACTTTCAATTCCGGAGGGTACAATACAAACCTTGGGTTGGGCGACCACCATAGTACAGGCTGATCATCTTCAAACCATGGAAATATGCCTTTTTGATAAGCATCCAGTAGTCGGCCCGCGGTTAATTCACCGCCAAAAGCCAATAAGCCGTCTTCATCTGCGAGAGAGACATCGGGAAAACTGTCGTTAGGTTCTAAAAAATACATGGTTCTTCAATTTAAACATAAAAAAACCTCAGCGATAGATATCATTGAGGTTTTAATATTATTTTCTAAATTAAATTTAGAATGGTAAATCGTCGTGATCTTCTTCGTTTAAGTTTTTCGCTGGTTCGAAAGCTTGTGCTGGTGGTACTTCTGGCATTCCTGCTGGAGCAGCACCTTGAGACGCTTCAATTCTCCAACCTTGAATAGAGTTAAAGTATTTTGTTTCTCCTTGTGGGTTAACCCACTCTCTACCACGTAAATTAATATTTACTTTTACATCTTGACCTACTTGATAATTATTCAATAAATCACATTTATCTTGAACAAATTCTACTAAGATATGTTGTGGGTATTGCTCATCAGTTGTAACAACTAAATCTCTCTTTCTAAACCCATTACTTCCAAAACTTTGAGTTTCTCCTACTAATTTTACTTTTCCTTGTACTTCCATTACTCTGTGTATAATTATTTAAATATTCGTCTTTTTTACTTCTGCTCTGTTACGCTAATAAAACGCAAAAAGCATGCTCTACATTGCCTTCATTTAAAAACACTTGTGCTTTTTTATGTTTCTCTTCTAAAGATAATGCATTTATATTGTGCACTTTACCAAAGTCTTCAATTATTTTTTGATTTGGCAACGCTTCTACGTTTCCTAACATTCCTAAATCGTTACCTGTTAAAACGCGGCTTCCTTTTATAGTTTCTGGCAACGCATCAACCCCAATCCCTAATGTAGATAGAGGCTTCGGGATTTCGAAAAACCCTGTTTTTGCTCGGCTGTAATAACTACCACCAGCTCTAGACACTAAATCTAATTTGTTTTGGTCTATACTCCCTTCTTCATTTAAAACAGCTTCGTCGATATGCATTTTAACGACTTCGCAAATAATTAAATTCCCTGCACCTCCTTTAGTACCTAATTTAATAATTTCTCTAACTTTACACTCCATTTGTACTGGAGATTCGGCCACACGAAACGGCTTTACGATATCACTTTTTAACATCGTTAATCCTGCTTTTTCAAACTCGTTTACACCTTCGGCATATTCTGTACTACTTAAAGACGCTTGGTGAACCAAATTATAATTTACCACATTAATTACCACTTCTTTAGTTAATTCTGCATTTTCTAAAGTGTGCTTTGTCGTGTTCCCTCTTACACGTCGTGCAGGAGAAAAAATTAATATTGGCGGATTAGCGCTAAATACATTAAAAAAACTAAATGGTGATAAATTTGGATTCCCGTTTTCGTCTATCGTACTTGCAAATGCAATTGGGCGTGGCGCAACGGCACTTAGCAGATAACTATGTAACTTAGGGGTTTCTAATTCTTTAGGCTCGAAAGAAATCATTTTTTCGTTTAATTTTTGACAAATGTAACCATTATTAAAACCAACTAAAAATGATTTAAGAACTAGCTGCACAATATTATTAACAGTTTACCATTATATACTTTTAAGTATCTTAACACCAAAAAAGGAATGTTTTACACAAAACACAGGCAGTTAATTCGTTGGGGGATTATATTAATGTCCTTTATTATTATTACTCTTATTCTATGGAATACGTATGTATTTTTTCAAGAGTTTAAAGATGAAGAGACTCAGAAAATGAATGTTTGGGCGACGGCACAAATTGAATTTCAAAAAAGTGCTTTGGATGAAGATATTAATCCTGTAATAGATTTAATTATTACTTCGGAAAACTCCAACCCTATGTTTGTTATTTCTAACGATGGCAAGCTGAGCGTTAACAATTTGAAAGGTATTAAGATTAGTTCTGAAGAAGATCTTGGCATTTTAATCAGTAAATTTAAAAACCAAAATACGCCTATAGATTTAGAATACACGGACCCAGAGACACAGGAAAAAATAGATTTAGGTAAATTATATTATGGTGATTCGGAAATATTAAGCAAACTAAAATATTATCCATTAGCTTTATTGCTCATTATTGTTCTTTTTGGAACTGTGGTCTATTTATTTTATAGCAGTAATAAAAATGCGGCTCAAAATAAATTATGGACAGGAATGGCAAAAGAAACGGCACACCAAATAGGCACACCTTTGTCGTCACTAATTGGTTGGGCTGAAATTTTAAAAATTGAAAATGTAAATCCCGATTATATTGTAGAGATCGAAAAAGACATTAGCCGACTGCAAACCATCACCGAACGTTTTAGTAAAATAGGATCACTACCAACCTTAAGTCGCTGTGATATTATTAAAGAAACACAAGCCACTTACGATTATCTTAAAACCCGCTCCTCTAAACTCATAAATTTTTCTCTTGAAGTTCCAGAAACACCAATTTTTGTAGAATTAAACGCACAATTATATAGTTGGACTTTAGAAAATTTGGTGAAAAATGCTATCGATGCCATGCGTGGAAAAGGCGATTTAGCAGTAATAGTAGAAGCTAACGAAAAAACAGTAAAAATAAAAGTTATAGATATTGGAAAAGGACTAGCTAAACGCGAATTTAATACTATTTTTGAACCCGGTTACACCAGCAAAAAAAGAGGTTGGGGATTAGGCCTATCTCTAGCAAAACGTATTATTGAAGATTTCCATAACGGAAAAATAAAAGTAAAACACTCTGAGATTGGTAAAGGAACTACGATGCAAATTACATTAAAGTCGTTATAATATTATAATTATGCCAGAACAATTAATCACTGTAAAAGAAGTATTTCTTAACAACAATTGCCCTGAATGCTTTAGTAAAGAAAGCTTGCAATTAACGTTTAAGCAGAAGTTTATCGATACGCGATTTTATAAATCTATCACTAAAGATGTTTTTACAGAAATGCATTGTAATATCTGTGACACTCCTATTTACCCGCAACGTTGGACAGAAGATATTGAGCGTGTATACGACTACCAATACAAGGCCTTTGCTCCTAAAAAGCCATCAACTAAATTAAAGCAATTGTCATGGGTTTTAACAGGCTTTATTACAGCACTAATTATAACTGCTACTGTTTTAACTGTGGCTTATACAGTTTAGACTAATAAAAAACACATATTCAATATTGAATTAGTATGTCGTACGTATTCTTTTAATTCTATTACGAAGTGGTTTTTCAAAAAACATAAAACTCACTGAGGATAATAATATTAATACTAAGAGTCTAATAAAAAAAGATTCTGTAAAGTGAATTTCCTTATTCAAATTAAAATATTTATTCATTCTATAATCCGATAGGATAATCCAAACAGGAGCTTGTAAAATATAAATACTGAAACTTATTTCTCCCAAAAAAACAAAAATATTTTTTGAAATTGTTTTAGTGAAAAGATTATTACTTAATGACATAAAAAGAATCATAGGAACAAAAACGATTGCTAGAAGTCCATTATGATAATTCAGACCAAAAGGATATTTCAATAAAGCAATTAAAAATATCAATGTCATAAATACAAAAAAATTATAATGCTTTTTACATCCTTCGAGTTTCTCTAAATAATAAAGAGCAGCTAGATTACCAACTAAGAACTCATTGAAGTGCATTAGTGGATAATAACGTATATCTTTTATGTTTAAATATATCAATTCAAACACCTCATTATTAATCAAATAGAAAACTATTTGACTAATTAAAAAAAATGAAATTATCCAAACTGTTATAGATTTCAGGTGTTTCTTTGAATAAAAAAAATTGAATAAAAACGGAAATGAAACATAAAAAAACAATTCTACAGATAGAGACCAGCCTGTAAAGTTTAATGTCAATGCCTTGTTAGACACCCAAGACTGTAGCATAAATAAATTTAAAACCAAATCAAACTTATTTATATTTTGAAAAAAATTTATACTCAGAATTAGCAAAATAGCTAATAAATAAACGGGGTATATTCTTGCTATTCTATTTTTTATAAATTCAAAAAAACTGATTTCAAATTGTTCTCGATAGGCTATTATCATAACAAATCCAGACAGTACAAAGAAATAACTTACACCAACATTAGCTTGCTCAAAAATAAATGAAGTATATTCATTATAAAACAACGCCACCCCCTTTCCATAATGAAAAACAACAATTGAAATAGCTGCAATAAATCTTGTAAAAGTTAATTGTTCAATTCTCAAAATTATCCAGAAATTGGTAGTTAATCCTCATTTGAGAAAACACGATGTAGTTTACTATCACTATAAATTAGCTTGAATAGCAAGTACTAATTCTTCAAATTCTTTTGGAGTTAACTGCACTTTATTAATAAACCGGGCATCTTCCATAGTAGTTAATGGAATTAAATGCACATGCACGTGCGGCACTTCTAGACCTATAACAGACATTCCTATACGTTTACAGTTTACCGTTTTCTTTAAGGCTTTAGCTATTAAACGTGAAAACTGCATTAATCCTGCATATTCCACTTCGTCCAAATCGAAAATTTTATCCACTTCTCTTTTTGGAATACAAAGCGTGTGCCCTTTAGCATTTGGGTTGACGTCTAAAAAAGCTAAAAAATCTTCAGTTTCTGCGATTTTATAACACGGGAGTTCGCCGTTTACAATTTTGGTAAAAATAGATGCCATTTATAGTAGTTTATAATTTGAATTAAAGGTAAAAAAATAATCCTGTATTATTGCGTTTTTTCACAATATATACAGGATTATAAGATATGTATTGAACTATAGAATTATCTTGATATTTCGATAATATCAAACTTCATTACTCCGTTAGGCACTTGTATTTCGGCAACATCGCCAACTGTTTTCCCTAATAACCCTTTTCCTATTGGAGAGTTAACAGAAATTTTTCCAGAGGCTAAATCTGCTTCACCATCGGCTACCAAAGTATAGTTCATTTCCATTCCATTGGTTTGGTTTTTAATCTTCACTTTAGAAAGCACTAATATTTTTGAAGTATCCATTTGAGACTCGTCTATAACACGTGCTCCCGCCATTTGATCTTCTAATTTAGAAATGCGCATTTCTAGCATACCTTGAGCTTCTTTTGCTGCATCATACTCTGCATTTTCACTCAAATCTCCTTTATCTCTAGCTTCAGCAATTGCTCTTGAGGCATTCACGCGCTCTACATCTTTTAACTGTTTTAGCTCAGCTCTCAATTTTTTTAATCCTTCTGGTGTATAATAAGATACTTTACTCATGATGTTTACGTTTTAAAAATAACTAGACTTTACGCTACTAAAAAATACCTCAAAAACGAATTTTGAGGTATCATAAAAAAAATCTCGCATATTACGAGATTGTAAAGCAAAGATACAAAAATTTTAATTCAGTTTACTCATTTGTTGTAAATTGCAGAACTTTAAAAAGTGACAATCCCTTATGAAAAAAATACTTTTATTTCTATCCATAGCAACCATTAGTCTTTTATCTTGTAATAAAAATGACGATGATGGCATCAGGGGAAACCCAAATATACCAAACGCTGTTTTTGATACCCAAGGTTTAATAAACACGAACTTACCTCAATTTAATCAATTGCAGTTCCCCGGGAATTATGTGGTTCTAAATAATAACTATGGTATTAATGGCCTTGTGGTATACTACTCTGGTGGAGAGCAATATTCTGCATTCGAGCTTAGCGACCCTAATCACCAATTAAATTCGTGTTCGCTATTAACGGTAGATGGTGTTTTTGCGACCTGTAGTTGCGACGATGGTAATGCTTATAATATTATTACGGGCTCACCAAAACAGGGTACTCAAGGGCAATATGGTTTAACGCGGTATTTTGTAGAAGCTAACGGCAATATTATACGGGTTTATAATAACTAAAAAAGCCACCTTTTATTAAAGGCGGCTTATTCATGATTAATAGCATAAATCAACACTGTTTTTAGACTAAAACTTTAGAGTCATTCCCAATAAAAAATTTGTTGTCGCTTGTGGGTAGTAGAAATTTTCTGTGATGGCATCATCTCCAGAATTTTCTGGTCTATAGAAATAACTATAGGTAT
>JAGPVI010000150.1 GCA_018067115.1 Bizionia sp.
CTACCGTTTGTAAAGCTAGGTAGTCTTGTAAATATGCGACAATCTTTTGTGAAACCGTATAGAAGTCTGTTTAAAATGCGTTAACCGAAATACCTGTTTTATAGAAGTAATACAGGCTTATTTACTCAGTTTTAGAATTCTAATTGCACCTTGAATAACCAAAATAAAAACAATAATACCAATAATTAAATCGGGTTTATTATTGCCTAACCAATGTACCATAACTCCTGCAGTGATTACGCCTAGATTTATAATGACGTCGTTCGAGGTAAAAATTAAACTCGCCTTCATGTGTGCGTCGTCTTTGCTTTTGGACTGCTGTAAAATAATTAAGCAAGCACCATTGGCAATAAGTGCGAGAACAGAAACTATAATCATAGTCGAAAAATCTGGTAGTTGTTCTGTGCCTAAAAAACGCCTTATAACTTCTATAAAACCCATTATAGCAAGCGTAATTTGAAAGTAACCAGCTATTTTAGCAATGCGTTTTTTTTTAATAATTGACCCACCCACGGCCAATAAACTAATGCCGTATACAAAACTATCGGCAAGCATATCTAAACTATCAGCAACAAGCCCCATAGATTTAGATAGTATACCAGTGGACATTTCTATAATAAAAAAAGCAAAATTAATAACTAGTACATACCATAATAAGGTTTTCTGATTTGTATTTTCTTTAAAATCTGTTTGGTGGGTAATTTCGGTAGAGCGTCTTTTATCTCCTAAATTTAATGTGCTAATTGCGGTTTCAATCTCTGTTACCTCGCCGTCGTGATATACAGCCAGTTCACGGTTAGGAATATCGAAATCTAATTTCTTAATACATGAAATACCGTCTAATTTTAATCGGATAAGGTTTTCTTCCGACGGGCAGTCCATTTTAATGATACTGAAAATAGATTTATTCATTCTCCTTTTACGTTTTAATTTGTATCGACGAGTCCAAAATTAAGGATAATAATAAGAGGTAACCCAATTGATGTAGAACCATTTTTTAGAGAGGCTCTTGTGGCACATATTTTTGTCTTTTAGCGCCGGGTTATAATAATACAAATACAATGGATGGTTACTAGGTTTAGAAATAGTAGTTATATGAGTTGTTTGATGTTACCGGTATTCAGGGTTTTCAAAATTCCAGCGTTCACCGTTATCCCATTCTTCGCGAGAGTTACCATAATTAGGATACCCATTATTAGCCTTAAGCATAGCAGCTAAATGGAGTAGGTTATAGGTCATGAATGTTGTATTTCTATTAGTAAAGTCGCTATTAAAACCAATAGGATTCTTTAATGGTTCACCTTTCCATTCTGTATCTCCATAACTTGGGCCAGGCCCAACCTTACCAATCCATCCGCAGTCCGCTTGTGGTGGTATAGTGTAGCCCACGTGTTGTAGCGAATACAGTATACCCATTGCACAATGTTTTATTCCGTCTTCGTTACCAGTAATAACACAACCCGCTGTTTTACCATAGAAAAGATACTGGCCTTTATCATTTGTTTTACCGCTCATAGCGTACAATCTTTCTATTAATTTTTGTGCAACAGAAGACTTTTCACCAAGCCATATAGGGGTTCCTATAATAAGTATATCGGCTTTAAATATCCTCTCGAATAAAGAGGGCCATTCGTCGGTTTCCCAGCCGTGTTTTGTCATATCCGGATAAACACCACTGGCGACATCGTGGTCAATTAAACGTATCTCATCAATATTTACATTTTCTTTAGCCATAATTGCTTTAGAAACATCTATTAGTGAAGCTGTATGACTCGTTTCTGGAGATTTTTTTAATGTGCAATTAATGTAAATTACACGTAATGCACTAAAATTGATATTTTTCATATTCATTATCAGATTATATTATATCACAGTTATTATAACACATAGTGATGGATTGCGACTCTAATTTAATGAAAATAAAGGGTTTAATATAGTGTAAGTTATTGGTAATTAGGATTTAGGTGTCTTTTAAAGTTAGGAAAGCGGTGTTTCTTTATTTAAAAAAGGCTGTATTGCACTCCTTGTAAAATGTTAACTTTATTTAATGCTATCGAGAAGTATAATAAATGACTAATTGATAAGAAGTTCTGCTTATAATCTAACTTTTATCTTTTTTAGTTCTTGAATAAATCGAACAATACGACTGTAGTTTTCTTACAAATAATTAAGGATAAAGTTACAATAAGGATCGTATTATGAGTAGAGGCCGAAATTCTAGAGAGCAAGAACCGTGGCGTGTGGTTGTTACTAAGTAGTGGTAGTAATGCTTTGTATTAAGTGTTGCTTTTAAAACTTTAGAGAGCGTAACGACAGTAAATAATACGCTAAAGATTAGCTTAAAATGTTTGCAAGTTTAATTTTATTGAGTGGTTTTTCTATGAAATCTAAAATGAGCTGATGTTCTTTAGCTAGTTTTATATCGCTATGATTTATAGAGGAGGAGAGGATATAAATAGTATACTGGGCTCTAATAGATTCATCGAAAAGTTTAAACGCTTCAAGAAATTGCCATCCTGTTAAAGTAGGCATATTAATGTCTAGAAAAAGTATTGTTTTTTCTCCATTGGCATTATGGTTTGCCCCCGATTTAATAAATTCCAAACCTTCTTCTGGCACAGTAAAATCGTTAACGTGTACAGCTTCAAACGATTTTTTCAATACAGTTTTTGTAAGAAAATTATTTATGGGGTCGTCGTCAACAATAAGAAAGCGATTGGTTTTTTGCGTCATATTTTTTTAAGGTTTATATTAAATTGTAATTGTAAATAGAGCACCTTTGTTTAGCTCACTTGCAACTTCTATTTTTCCTCCTAATGATTCTACTTGAGTTTTTACCATAAATAGCCCCATACCTTTTCCTTCTACATGAAAATGGAAACGGTTATAAAGCCCAAATAATTTATCACCTTTTGTTTTTATATCAATTCCTAGGCCATAATCTCTAAATGTAAGAATTATTTTTCCATTTTCAACCTTACTTTTTATTTCTATTATAGGTTGTTCGTTGGGTTTGCTGTATTTAATACTATTACTTATAAGGTTATAAAATATACTATAAATATAAACTTTAATCGAATAAATGTCTTCAACTTCTGAAAAATCTGTTGTAATAACGACCTGATGTTTATCTATAAGATGCCCTATACTTACCTTTATATCCTCTACAAGATTAGAGAATTCAATAACTTCTTTTTTCTCGTGAACATCGCGATTACTCTGTAGGATTGTATTGATGTCTTTTATAATAACATCTAGTCCTGCTACCGATGCAGACAGCCCTTTTAAGAGTTGTTTTTGCTCTTTCGGGGTTAATACTTCGTCTTGTAGAATAGTGGTAAACCCTATTATATTTGCCGTTGGTGCTCGTAAATTATGAGAAACGATATAAGAGAATTGCTCGAGATCGCTATTACGCTGAATGATATCGGAAATCATTTTTAGGCGTTCTAGCTCTGCTTTCTTTTCTGTGGTTAAATCTCTTAAAATACCGTGTATATAAATGGGGTTATCTTGAGCATTAAACTCAAATTCCCATTCTGAAGAGGCGTATCCTGTTTCTCCATTTGTTCTAACAAATCTAAAAAGACAAGACCCATTTTCATAAACAGCTAATGCGGTATCTATTTCAGATAGTGCACGAGTTCTGTCATCGGGATGAATAAATTGCACGAATTTCTCGCGAGAAGGGGGCGTCTCTTTAGTAATTCCTAGAATGGTATAAAATTCATCAGACCATGTTTGTTCTCTGGTAATGACATCTACTTCATAGCTACCAACCTGTGCAATATGCTGTGCTAACTTTAATTTTGCCTCACTGCGTATTACTTTGTCTGCCGCCTCTTTACTTTCTGTAATATCTTGGCAAGTACCCACAGCTCTTATAGGTATGCCATTTTTATCTTTTGTGACAGACCAATTTTCTTCGACCCATTTTTCTTCACCTTGCAAGGTTATAATACGATGTTCTAATGAATATGGGCCTTCTTGATGTAAAGACTCCTCGAATATCGTATTTAGTTTTTCCTTGTCATCTGGGTGAACAAAATTCACAAAACCATCGTGTGTGGCTTCCATTATATCAGGGTTAGAACCAAATATACGATGCGTTTCTCTAGACCAGTTTACTTCCATAGTTTGTAAGTCAGTCTCCCAACTGCCTACTTTGGCTACCGCCTGTGCATTAACCAAACGTGTTCGCTCGATATCTAATTGGGTAGCGAGTTTGCGATACTTCTGTTCATTGTCTAAAAGCAGTTTATCTGCCTTTAGTTTCTCTGTAATATCCGACACCATCCATAAAGAACCTTTGTAAATGTTATCATCATTAAAAATAGGGTTGGAGGATATCTGTGTCCAGATTAATCTTCCGTTTTTCGTCATAAATGAAGCGTTATAGGTTTCACTTATACCTTGTCTTCTTCTTTCAAAATTATTTTTGGCAGTCTGTATTCCAGCTTTCTCTTTAAAATAGAAGTTCGTTTTACCCATCATTTCTTCGGCCGAATACCCTATAATTTCGCACATTTTTTGATTAACGAAAGTAGTTTCGCTATTTTCATCTAACATCCAAATACCTTCCTGTGCAGTTTCTACAATCTGACGGTAGCGGAATTCACTTTCTTTAATTTTAATTTCTGCATTTTTAAGTTTATCGATATCTTGGAAACTACCATGAATTTTTACGCATTTTCCGTTTATAAACTCGCCTTCTCCTATAGTACGCACCCATTTAAGATTCCCTTTAAAAGTGATTATCTGTAATTCTTCATCCCATGGTGTGCCGTTTTCTATGCATTCTTGGACTTTTTTACTTATTGTTTCCTTATGAATGCCTTCGCTAAAATAACTTATTCCCACATCTAGCGTAGGACTAAAACCTTTATCTACTTCACGAATTTCTTTTGTAATATCCGACCAATAAACGGTTCCTTTTAAGACATCTATTTCCCAGCTCCCTAGTGCAGCCAATCGATTAGATTTCTCTAAAAGATCTTCTAAGTGTTTTTTTTCTGTAATATCTGAAACCATTCCTAGCGATCCTTTAAAGTTCCCTTGGTCATCAAAAACAGAGTTAATAGAAATATTGGTTCGTACTTTTTTACCACTTTTAGAAATGAAGCTAAATTCTAGACTTTCTGCCTTTCCTTTTTTTCTTTTCTCTAAGGCTGTTATGGCTTTTTGTTTACCATCGGTGTCCATATAATGAAAATGTTCTTTGCCTAATAGTTCCTCTTCAGTATATTCTAGAATTTCGCAAATCTTTTTATTTACAAAAGTCGTCTTATTATTTTCATCGATTAACCATATACCTTCCTGTGCAGTTTCTACAATTTGACGGAATTGTTGCTCGCTTTTTTCTATTTTTTTTCGAGAGAGTATTTGTTCTGTGATGTCATTTATAAAAAAGAATACCCCTTCAATATCACCCTTTCCATTTCTATAGGCTTGATAAACGAAGTCCATATAGAAATCTGTGAGCTCTCCGTTATCTTCGGTATCGACTTTAACTAATATCTCTTTTCCTGAATATGATTCTCCCGTTTGGTAAACATAATCTAACATGTTAACAACCCCTTGATCAACGATCTCTGGAAGTACTTCTGATATTGTTTTTCCTATAATATCATTTTTACCAATAGATTGCAAATAGAAAGGGTTGGCCATTTCAAAAATATGGTTCTCACCTTTAAGCATCCCAATAGCTGATGGTGCTTTAAGAAACATATCATAAAACTGGTCTCTTTCATTTTCTATGGCTTTCTCAAGTCTTTTTTTCTCTGTTACGTCCTTTGCAATGCAAAATACTAATTGGAGTTTTTCGTCCCATTTAACAGACCACAGCAAGGGTACTTCTTTTCCTGTTTTATGAATATATCTGTTCTCGAACGATGGTACTGAAATACCGTTAGATAAATTCTGGGCCGCTTGAGTGGTGATTTCAATATCGTCGTGATGCACAAGATTGATAAAGTTAGTACCAATGAGCTCTTCTGGTTCGTAGCCCCATGCGAGTAATGATGCCGCACTAATGCTTACAAAATTACCATTTCTGTTAATAGTACAAATAACGTCGAGCGATGAATCGAGAATTTTATTCAGCTCAGAAAGTGTGTTTTGTAACGCAACAGAAGTCTTACTAAGATTGCTTTCTGCAATTTTAACATCTGTAATATTTTGTCGTGAGATCACTACTTTAGTAGGGTCGTTTCCAAATCTTTTAACTCTTAAAATAAACCACTGCTGTTTTGTTAGAGCGTGCGAAGGAAATTCCATTTCAAAAAAGCTCTTTTCAGCTTTAAAAACCGATTGAATTCCATCTAGAAATTTCGCTGTATAATGGTCTCCATTTGCTATAGATTCTTTAGAAAGAGTAAAGTAATTACTGCCTATGTTAGCCATAGATAGCATTGAGCCTCCATTTTCTTTAGCAAAATCTTCCCAAGCTTTATTTACAGATATAATTCTTCCTTTTTGATTAATAACAGCTATTTGAGCATCAAGAGAAGAAAGGATCCCATTGTTGAATGTTGCGCTATCTAGTAAACGCTTTTCGGTTCTTTTTCTTTCGCTAATGTCCCGAACTATCATAGAGGTTCTTTGCTCGCCATTTGTATTACTATAAACTACAGATGTTATCTCACCTTCAAATTCAATTCCATTTCGTCTTATAAGTGTGATTTCGGCTTTTACTTTACCAGTACGTTCGCGCTCTTTAAGGGCCGCAGTAAACCGCGGGTCTGTATTGTCAACTAATCCAAAAATGCCAGCTTCGCAAATCTCTTCTTCTGTCATTTCAAAAATAGTGCAGGCCGCAGGGTTAGCGTCTAAGATATCTCCATTAATAGCTGTAAGAAGGATACCATCTATACTGTTTTTAAATAGTGAATGGTATTTCTCCTTGCCATCGTTTTTTACTTTATTCGATTTGTCCAACACGTCAAGAACTGTTTGAGCCAAGCGATGAAGTTGGTCCTTAAAAATAAAATCATATGCGCCAGCCTTCATAATTTTAATTACATCTGTGTTAGACGCGGTAGATGTAACTATTATAACAGGAGTTTTTAGCCCATATTCATGCAGTGTGCTAGTAGCATTTATAGCAGTAAAGGATGGAATATTATGGTTAGCAATTACTACGTCGGGACAGAATGATTTAAGTGCCTTTTTAAAGTCTGTTTTATTAGATACCACTACCTTCTCAAATAAAAGATTTCCCTTATTCAGTTCTAAACCCACTAAATCAGTGAGATTAGGTGAGTCTTCGAGATGAAGTATTTTTATATAGGTATTCAATTATTAACTTTTTAAATTAACTCTTCCAGTTTTTTGACTAAAAAAAATTAGCCACCGAATAACTAATTACGCGGTGGGACTGTTCTACTTTATTGGTGAAGATTTCGATAAGCTGTGTTTACTTTCTAAAATGGAGATAAAGTTAGTAATTTTAATTAACATTTAAGATATTTTTAAGAATTGTAATAAAAAAATATAAAGATGATAGAAATGTTGCCAATACCGCGTAGAGCTTGTAATAAAGCTAAATAAAATTAAGAGTATTTATGGAGATGTATATGGTCTATTAATGTTGCTTCACGCTTTTATTTACGTATAACTAATTTCTGTATACCTCGTCCTTTGTTTGTTATAATTTCAACGGCATATAAACCGTTTTTTAAGGCAGACGTATCGACTTTGTACTCCTTGGTGGTTAAAACTAAATGCCCGAGCATATCGTAGATCTTCGCCGTAATTAATGTTGTATTAGTATCCAATTGAAGCGTAAAGTTGTCGTTTGTAGGGTTTGGATAGAGTTTACAATTAAAAGGTAATGGTGTTTGATAATTGTCTTGAATAGATAACGACTGACAATCTAAAACTTCACTAATTCTTAGGCCATCGGCTATAATAGTTTGGTTGGCATTTAAATTACTAATAGTTAAACTCACTTGTTCTCCAGCTTCTAAATAATAGGTGTCTAATGCCACCCAATTACCACCTCTAAGTGTCATATTAAGGCTAAAATTATCGGTAATACCAGAATGTGTAAAACTTGCGAGTGCGTTAGTTGCAAAATTGGGATTGCTAACCCAGCACGTAAAAACTTCGTAAGTGCCAGCTGTAGCCACTATGGCATTAAAAACAACACTTGATGAAACGGAAGTATCGGCAGATAGATAGTCATCGTCATAATACCCTAATATATTGGTGCTAGGTGTCCAATTCCCATTTATAACCACATTGCCAGCGTCATTATTATCTATTATTATATCGTTAGTATGTGCTAAGCCGTGGATATAATCGCTAATAGCGTGACCATGATAGTGACCATTTAAAAGATACAAGTCTTTAGTCCACTCTACACCATCTGTACGATTATTAAACCCCGTTTCTATTGTTACATTATAGTGTTTTGGGTTATCGTAATTTGTTATAATATAATCCTGTGAAATGGCATTGTAGAGGTCGTAATATATCTCTTCGGTACCTTGGTAGTTTGCTATATGCTTAACGGTTTCTGTAACAAAACGCGTATTTATATAATGATGATCTCAATCATAAATGTAATAAAATAGGCTTTGACCACCTGGAGGTGGGGAGTGTGAGTCTACAAACACACTAAAATTATTAAGTTACGCTGTAGAATCTATTAAACTTTTAGCCGCATTTACAGCATTCCAGTGCGACTGATTACTTAATGAATGCCAATCTCTATTAAAATCTACAGGAGTTTGGTCTTTTCCCGATCCACCATTATAAGCTTGGTCAACATCCATAATAGGTACAATATAAATAATAGCTTCTTCGCGAAGTCGTATTGCACTTGGGTGGTTAGAAGTAAAAAAGTCTAGCATTCCCATTAGAGAATAATTCCCAGGGTTTTCAAAGGCGTGCATACGCCCGAGCATCCAAATTAATTCCTTTTCAGAATCATCGACACATTCGTCTTTAATTTTCACTAATTTAACGGCACGACCACCTTCACTTATTGCTAAATCTGATACATTAACATAACTTAAGTTAGAGATGTTATTGACATCTGAAATCATATTAGAATAGGTATATGGTTACGAATGTGCGACAAAAACTGAAGAGGATTGTAGAGGGATTGAGAAATTATTAAGGTTAGTAAGTGCCGTTTTTTCCCAATTTATGTTGTCGTAACTATAAACAATAGTTGGACCACTCCAAAATGCACTAACTTCTAAAGTTAAAGGTAGAGCAGGGTTTAGGCCCGATATTTCTACGTAATAACTTATGTTTTTGGTGTCGTCACCTTTTAATCCTGAAACAATATGTGCCTCCTTTGCACTAGTATCGGTAAATGTTGCTACGCCGTTACCGCCTTCAAAATTAGAATTTACTATAATCTGAGCTTGTAATAAACTTGGCGATAAAAGAATAACCATCAAAAAGAATAGGATATTTTTTAGTGCTAGGTGTTTTTTCGTTACCATAGGTTTATCATTTTATGACTATAGGTGCTTATGTAAATTGTGAAGAACTAATTTTAGTAAGACTCTTCTTATAATTTAAAGACAGTCTCAATGTTTGAATTACGATTATGTAGTTCTAAAACCAACGCTTACAAACTGTTTTAGTCCTTTTTTAATAAGGTTAAAATTTCTTTTTCTCCAAACCTGCTCATAATGAATTGTAAAGTGTCTTTATTTAATGTTTTAATCTCAACTCCAATTTCTAATTTCCCTTTTGGTGTAGAATAAAGTAAACCATTGGCTATTTTGTAAACTCCAGATTGCTCTTGCGTATCTATTATAGAAGTATAGGTTTTATCATCTTTAAAACTGAAGTGTACGTTGTTATTACACCTGTCGTTTCCAGTAGATTCTGTAATCCATTCTGAGCACGTCCACTCGCCGGTAATATTCTTGTAATTTTCGGTGTTATCGCAGTTAAAAAGTACTAATGCAAAAACGGCTGTAATTAATTTTTTCATATTTTATTGTTATCAGATTTGTGTTTTTAAAGTCTAGAGGTGCTTAGTTTTATGGATAGATTTAATGCGTAAATCTGGTTATAAATGCTCGTAATT
This sequence comes from Bizionia sp., assembly GCA_018067115.1. Lineage (GTDB taxonomy): Bacteria > Bacteroidota > Bacteroidia > Flavobacteriales > Flavobacteriaceae > Bizionia. The sequence continues at coordinate 10,055 of JAGPVI010000150.1, forward strand.
ATTAGAGTGAAATACGCTTATTGAAAAATAAATAGGTGCTTTAATAAAGGACTAATATAAGTAATTTTAATTATGCGGAATTGTGAGATGTTGTTTATTCTGTACTTAAATTAGTTCGGTGCAAAAATAATTAAGAGTAATACGAGAATATGGAACCCAAATTAATGTTTTTAGAGAATGACCATTTGGCTATTGTACAGTTATGGTAGCATTATGTAATTTACTTATCTTGTTGATGTTCTTTGTTTTTTTGATGAATCTTTCCCGCGAAATACCCCATTGCAAATGGCACAAATAATAAGACAGCAAAAAGCAAGACGAGATAAAATAAAATAGTTCCAGTTAAATCTTTAATATGAACCATGGCATTATCGACTACTTTAACTGTTAGTGCGCTAGCTTCAATAGAAAGAGCTTCGCGTTCGCGTAAAATCATTTGATCTAGAGCTAGTCGTTCGCGCATAATAATAGTATCGATAGCTTTACGCTCTAGCGACATGCGGTCACTAATAAATTCTATTTGGTCGTTGAGACTAAAAAACAAAATACTCATATCGCTAGAAAACGATTGCAAAGCCATATTTAGTTTTTCGGGAGTGTTTTCGGCAATAGCACTTAATCTATCTACCTTTAATTCTATGGTTGCCATAACTTTTTTAATCTGAAGGGAATCGAAACCTTTTTCTTTCAGCATTAATTCGGTACTCCATTTAAATTCCTTACCCGCTGCTTGGGTGGAATAGCTTAGTTTATCCGAAAAATTAGCGACCACTTCAGATAAGGTTCCAACAGTGGTAAAAGCTAAACTATCTGGTACTTTTAGAAAATCTATGTATTCGCTTCTTACCGAATTATGTTTTAGGTTGTCTTTGGTAAAAGGATGGGTTTCTGCATATTGGTGAGCAAAATTTTGGTACTGTTTAAATCTTTCTGGTTTAAAAAAGCCACGTGCTTTTTGCTCTATATCGTTTACGTTAACTTGAGATATTTGTCTTACATAGGGCGTGTAAGTTCCATAATAGCTCTGTGCGGCGTCAGTTTTCACAAAATTCAATACTTGCAACATATACGTCCAAGTATCCATTAATGCTAGTTTAGGAGAGCTTTGAAAAGCTGTGTTTTTAAAGGTGTTTATGCTTTCTAATTTCCAACGATAGGCGTGTGTTTGTAAATCGGCTTGAGATGTAGACTTAATAATACTGTCTGCTGCACTTTCTATACGATGGCTAGCCTGGTTAACGATAGATTGGGTGAGCACGCGAATATTTAAATCTTGTTTGGTTAGCGGTTGCTGCTCACTTTCTATTTTAATTAAAGAACAACTGGAAAAACAAAACCCTAAAACCATAAGTGCTAAAAGGTGTTTTATTTTGGAAATAAAATAGAAGTGAATCGTCATAATAAAGTTGTAATAAAGTAGAAGTATAGAAAAGGATATTATAGAAAAAAATAGAGGAATTACATTCTAGATTTTGTTTTGGCATAGAACAAACTGTATCAATCTGTTTTCCGCATATAGTTTAGAAATGGAAAAACTCCGATTATAACGTAACATTAGCCTATTTTTTGTTAAAAATTATAACCCTTTAATTTTTTACTAGTTTCTAGGGAAATTTTCGCCACAAATGTACAAAGTAGCAGCGAATTATATTCTAAGCTTTAGGAGTCTTTTAACGTAATAGAAGTAAAGTTGGTAGGATCTAATATTAGCTTATAGTGTAGCGTAATTTGACTCTTATCTTTTATTTATAAATATAGTTAGTATTAGATGCTCGCGGAACGTGCCAAAGAGTGGGTTAGGATATTATAATTACCAAAACTTAAATTCTTGGTAGACTATTTTAAATAACAATGGAGTCGTTTTTTGTTCCTTTTATTTCTCTGCCTTTATTAATCAGTTCTTCAGATTTATGGTGTCATTTTTCTTTTTAACCAGAACTAAAAGAATTTAATTTCTAGAGGTTTAAATTGTATTGTAAAAGTACTTTTTCCTTCATTCGAATAGTTCATTGTTCCATTCAATTGCTCCGTTAGTATTAAAACAAGTTGTATTCCTAAAGATTCAGAGTCTTCAAAATTGTAATGGGGAGGGAGCCCCGAGCCACTATCGGAGTATAGTAATACAAAGTGCTCTTTTTCCTTTAAAATAGATATTTCTAAA
>JAGPVI010000153.1 GCA_018067115.1 Bizionia sp.
AAATGCTTTAGAGAATGAAGATAGAGAATACAAAAGCACAAATGCGCAAAGGCGTTTTAGAGTACTGCATACTATCTGTACTTAAGGACGATGATGCATATGTAGCAGAGATTTTAAAGACTTTAAAAGACGCAAAACTACTTGTTGTAGAAGGCACAATTTATCCGCTGCTTACGCGCTTAAAAAATGCAGGACTTCTTAATTACCGTTGGGAAGAATCGACCTCTGGACCACCCAGAAAATATTACGGTTTAACAGAAACCGGAAAACTATTTCTTAATGAATTAACAACCACTTGGAACGAATTACAAAATGCTGTAAATATAGTAACAAGCTCAAAAACCACTAACAATGAATAAAACAGTCAATATAAATTTAGCAGGTATTTTTTATCATATAGATGAAGATGCGTATTTAAAATTACAGCGCTATCTTGAGGCTATAAAACGTTCATTCACCGATTCGCAAGGCCGATCTGAAATTATTGCAGACATAGAAGCTAGAATTGCAGAACTATTTACAGAGCGCGTAAAACACGACAAGCACGTTATTGGGATTAAAGAAGTAGACGAGATAATTTCTATTATGGGCCAACCTGAAGATTATCTGGTCGATGATGAGATTTTTGAAGACGAGCCAAAACAAAGCCAAACCCATAAAACAGGTTCTAAAAAACTATTTAGAGACACAGACAACTCTTACATTGGTGGTGTTTCTGCGGGATTAGGTCATTACTTTGGCATTAACGCCACTTGGGTTCGTTTGGCTTGGATTCTCTTAGTCTTTGGTTTTGGTACTGGGATTTTCTTATACATTATATTATGGATTTTAATTCCTGAGGCAAAGACCACTTCCGATAAAATTATAATGACGGGAGAACGCGTCACCATTAGTAACATTGAAAAAAAAATTCGTGACGGGTTTGAAAATGTTTCAGAAAGTGTAAAAAATGTAGACTTTCAGAAACACGGTGATAAAATAAAGGAAGGTTTTGATACGGTTTCAGATAGTATTTCCGATTCGGTAAAACGTGCAAAGACCAACACACAGGGCAACCGTATAAAATCGAGCTCGAAATCCTTTTTCGATACTATTGCAGAGGTCATTATGTTTTTCTTGAAATTATTCGCCAAATTTATTGGGTTAATCTTAATATTTACGGGCGCCGCAACAGTAATAGCACTAATTGTAGGGTTAATCTCTGCGAGTGTTTTAGACCACTCAAAATTTTTTAATAGCGATATCGCAGATCTTTCTAACGCTAGTGGCGCTCCATTTTGGTTACTAGCTGTATTTATATTTTTTGCCTTGGCAATTCCGTTTTTTATGCTCTTTTATTTAGGCTTAAAAATATTAGTGAATAACTTAAAATCGATAGGTAATATCGCAAAATTCACACTTTTAGGCCTATGGATACTATCGGTTATTGGCTTATCGGTTATTGGTGCCCGACAAGGATTATCGTATAGCGAGAAAGCTCCAGCCATCTCTACTAAGAGTTTAGAGACGGTAACTGCAAAAGACACTTTAGTTATTTCTATGAAAGCAAATGATAATTTTGCAGAGAACTTTTACAGAAACTCATCTTTCGATTATGGATATAATAATAACGGTGACGAAGTAACGTACTCGCAAGATGTTAGGCTAATTATTAAATCAACGCGAGATAGCATTGCTAAAATTAAAGTTTTAAAAACTGCCCGTGGCGCAACATACGAGAATGCGAAAGCACGCGCCAATAACATTAGTTATACTTACGCTATACGTAATAATGAATTACTATTAGACAATCATTTACGTATTCCAAACGACGATCAAAAAAGAGATCAGCGTGTTGAAATTACCGTGTACTTACCTATAGGGAGTACTGTATTGGCCAACGAAAACACCTATCGATACCACAGAAATGATAGCAGACATAACGACATTTTAGATAACGGAATGGAAAACTATTATTTAAAAGTTGAAAACAATAAATTAATATGTTCGGATTGCCCTGCGGAGAATGACAATACAGACGACGATTTTAAAGTGAACATTGATATAAATAATAAAAATGCAAAACTTAAAATTAATGATTCGGGGATAGAGGCTAAAAACAAAAACTCTGAATTGGAGATTAACAAAGCGGGTGTAAAAGCAAAAAGTGAAAGCGTTAATGTTACTATCGATGAAAGCGGAATAAAAATTAATTCGGATACTGCTAATCAATAATATATAAGCATATTATAATCGCCATTATACCAATTAATAAAATCAAACCAAAAAACAAATCAAAATGATAGTACTAGCCAAATTAATCGTATCCATTATTTTAATGCTTTTTATATAAATTAATTCAACAAACCTTCAAAACAAAAACCATTTCAAACTTAATTAAAAAGTTTGGGATGGTTTTTGCTTATCTTTATCCTTTAATTTAAATCTAAAAAATGAATCACTCTATTACTGTTACAATACTCGCCTTATTAACTGTATTTACTAGCTTTTCACAAAAAAAAGAGAAAATTAAAGGGAGCCGAAATGTAACTTCTATTATTACCGAAGTTGATCCTTTTAAGCGTTTGGTTATTGGCGAATCTTTCAATATTAAATTAATGCAAGGCCCAAATAATGCTATTCAAATTGATGCCGACGATAATCTGCATGAAACTATAGATTTTGTCGTTCAAGAAGGAAGCTTAAAATTCAATTCTAGTAAAAGAATTACGTCACACAAAAAATTAGATATCACAGTAATTTTTAAAGACTCATTGAATGCTATTGAACTAAAAGGAGAGGCAGAATTACGCTCTGCAGCGCCATTACAACTAAGTAGCATGACTTTAGTTACCAAAGAGTCATCTAAGGCTTACCTTACTTTAAAAGCAGATGTATTTAAATTGATAAACAGTAATAAAAGTAAAGTGGAATTAAATGTTACTGCAGAAGAAGCGAGTTTAGAGCTAAATGATAATAGTTCGATTGAGGCGCTAATAAATGCTGCAGAAATTAAAATTGATTTGTATCAGAGAGCGTATGCTAGAATTGATGGCGATACCAAGAATTTATTACTTAGAGCAGATAATACCACCACTTTTAAAGGGGAAAAACTAACGGCAGAAAACACAACTTTAATTACAGAAGGAAGAGCTAAAGTGTCTATAGACACAAAATCATCCTTATCTATTGAAGCGTCTGGAGACAGTGAAACCTATATTTTCGGAAAGGGGAAAATAGAAATTATAAAATTTGAAGACCGAGCAATACTACAAAAAAAGTAAAAGCGGAAGTACATTTAAAAGCAATAAAAAAGCCAAAGTATCAGTAATACTTTGGCTTTTTTATGTTTAAAAGGTGCTCTTTCTT
>JAGPVI010000163.1 GCA_018067115.1 Bizionia sp.
TGTTGCCACACGTTTTTTATTTCGTTCGTTTTATAAACATCCAATTGCTACTTTTGTAACAGTTGTATTCTCACTTCCTGAAAGTTTATAAAATTTATTAATACAATCTTTTAATGATTCAGACGCAATTTTATATTCGGACGAAAATACTGAAGGTGTTTCTCCATTTCTTTTAGCAATTGTCATTACAAAATCCGCACAAGTTGCTAATTTATTATGTTCAGATGCTTTTTTCCATTCAGTTCCATCGGCTTTATGCAGACTTCCGCCTGAATACCAATTTTCGGTCGTAGAACTCTCGTTCTGTTCCGTTTTTACTGATTCCGTTTTTGGTGAAATTACATCGGAAAATATTTTATTAAACGTTTTAGTAACTTCGGTTTCTTTTCCATTGGAACTCGCATAAGCCATTCCTAATTGCTCTAATTCGCCAATTAAAATTCCTTTTTTAATTAGTAGTTTAGAGTCTGGATTGTTTTTAAGTTCTCTAACTTTTTCTAACCAAGCCTTATTTTTTCCGCCTTCTCCAAATCCGTATTTTTTGAAATCAGAACTATTTTTAAATCCGTTAAGTTCGTTGTAAAGTTCTTTGAATTTTTCAAAAACTTCGTTTATTTTTTCCGTATCGCTTGTTTTTGGTGTTTTAACGGTTTCAATTTCAGAAACTTCGGTTTTTTGGTTTTCTTTTGGTTCATTTTTGCAAGAAATCAAACTTGCAATTGTCAATAATAAAATCGGAATTATTCTTCTCATCTCGGTTTTTCTTAAATGTGTGGCAACTCTAGTATATCAGCATAAACCAAACACACAAAAGGTTTAGTTAGCGGTATAAGCGTTATTATTTAATATTAATGCTATTAAGTATACTTGCCACAAGCGGTAATAATGTATGGATGGGTATTAATTAACAGCGGGTACAATATAGATAATACTTTTTATATTATGTTGAGGAAAACCGTAAATGGGTGTTTATTCGTTATAGGGGTGGGGTTTAGCGCATAATTTAGCAAATAATTATTTATAAATAAAGTTTGCTAGGATTTTAGTAAGTAGGTGAGAAGACAGCAATTAATTATATACGGTGTTGTGGTGTCGTTTTTTTTTATTCAGATTATTAATTTCAAAATTAAGAATATTATGAGTTCAAAAACTTTAAAAGTAAATTCAAAAGATTTGAAAGAAGTCATTTTTTTAACTTCTATACTTTTATTCAAATTATTACTAATTAAAACACTTACTAAAGATTCCGATAATTCAATTGTAAAAAACCATTCGGACTTTTAATCTTTCGTTTTCTTTGAAAATCCGCTTCCGATAGAATAACCAATTACAGAACCTAATAAAGTTCCCACAATAGAACCTTCAATAATATTATTTAAAGACAATAAAATAATGGTAACTAAAATTAATAAAATCACAATAATTTCTTTCGATAATTTCCATTTCCAATATGTTAGATTTCGGCTATTATACGTCTTTTCAGCGTTAATTCTCTCAATTTTTACTTTGTTAGAATTTTCAACAATTTCATTAATTTTCAAATCTTTCAAAGAAGTTTGTATCAACTCAATAAGTGGATTAAAATCAATTGTTTTATCTTCTTTGTTTTTTTCTTCTTCTTTCATTTTTCAGAGTGTGATTGGTAAATGGTTGCCAACGTTTAGTGTATGAGTTATAGCTTATATGCGGTGTTGGCAAACGTTATTTATTGTTTAAATCTTTTTCTTAAGCCTAAAATAAAAAACGTAATTAAAATGGTGCTAATCAAAATTTGGATTGCTTGCATCCACCAATTATTATAATATAAATTTGTTTTAATTAATGGGAATGATGCTGATAAACTTTTAATAAAAGCGTTGGTTACACTGCAATCTTGATATTCCAATGGATATAAACTAAAAACATCAAAATTTTCAAATAATAAATAGTACAGAGGAAATAAGAATAATGTTAAAAACAAAAACCATTTTAGTGGCTTTATATAATTTTGTGTAAATCCTCCAAATAAATCATAAAATGAGTATATAAACCAAGAAATGTAACTTCTTTCTTTCCATAATCTATATTTACGAATAGTCAATTCGCTAATATATGCTTTTCCTGAAAGTTCCCAATCCTTATAATTTTCAAAATTTTTCTTGAATTGACGATAGATATCCTCTAATTTTTTTAATTCTATAATGGAGCTTTTTCGTTTAATCTCGTCAAAAATAATTAATCGATTAGGTGAATTCCAGTTACAAGAGGAGAACTTTACATCAGAAATGTCTGAATCAATAAATATCATCTTATAAGTATCACAAATATGTAAGCTCACGTTTTTTGGAAAAAAAATATTTCGAAATGTCAAACTCGAATCATTCGACAAAGAAATTTCTTCAAATAAATGACTCATTAGCGAGAATTCAATATCTTGAAAATAAGCATTTTCATATTTTTCATTTTTGAAAACCGACTTATTGTTTAATTGAACGGCTGTGAAATGAAAATTTGAGTTGTATGTGTTTGAATGAAGTCTAGATTTTCCATTTATCTCTACTGTATTAAAACTAAAACCATCAGTATATTTATTTTGTCCGAAGCTAACATCATTATTAAAAACTACGGAACCAAAGTTTATAGTGCCCCAGTTAACATTGGCATGATATAAAAATTTCTCATTAAATTCAGATTCGTGAATAGTTGTTTTTCCAGCAATTTGAGAAAATATTACAGCCGATTCTCCATAAAAAATGCATTTCGAAATATTTAAATTTTTTAATATTTTTTGTCCCT
>JAGPVI010000184.1 GCA_018067115.1 Bizionia sp.
ATTTTTAATATGATAAAAGAAAAATCTGGAGCTGCACTTAGTAAGTCTAGGGTGTTTGGGCTGGGGGTAATTCATTTTAACGAAATGCTTTTTAGAAATGTCATTTCTTACACAATCCTTCAATACAAGTTTGAACAGGAAGGTGTATCTACAGGCGGAGGTGTTGAAATGCGAGATATTATTAATAAAACTAATCCTTTTATTGAAAATCATCAACAGTTCTTCGAGAAATTCCTAAAAAAACATCCTTATTCTATTGAAAATCATCATTCTTTAACTACTAATTCAAAAAACTACATTGAAGATTTTAAACTTGATTTAGAGCAGTTTATTACAAACGATGAAAACAATTTAGGAGAGACTAAAGCTATCCTTGGAAATTTATTGGGAGAGAATGATAGTAATCTAGAAGGTATAGATTGGAGTGGAAATCGTTTAAATGTTGAAGATTTAGAATATGATATTATCAGTTATTTTAATAAGTATTTAAATGATACGCAACAGGTTAAGTTTGAGGAGCAAAAAGAACTAAAAAGTAAAATCACTCAATTGTCTCAAAGTATAAAAAAGGGTGAAGCAAGCATAAAAAAACTTATAGATCAGTCCGAGGAAATACATCGAGAGTTAAAGATTTCGTTTGAAGATGGAATCATTAGTTTAAATGGAAAAAGAATGAACGCTTCAGGCTACATACCGTCGCCTGTTAAGCCGAGTGACGAAGTCTATTCATTTCAAAATAAAATTTTACCCAATGCGGTGGATTTAGGGAGATATTTCTCTAAAGTAAAAGATCAAGGACAAATATCCAGTTGCACTGTTTTTCCTATAGCAGCCGTCTATGAATTTTATGCGTATAGGAATAACAAGGAAGTAGATATTAGTGAACTTTTTATTTATTATAATGCAAGAGACATAAAGGGTGAAACAGATTTAGATGAAGGAGTTACACTATGGTCCGCCTTACAAGCAGTAATAGAAAAGGGAGCTTGCTACTCTAAAAGTCATCCGTATAATATTGATGAAATTAAAAACAAACCATCTGATGCAGCTTATAATGAAGCTCAACGTCAGGTTGTTAATAAAGCGTCTAGAATTAAAATTGAAAAAAAAGATTTTAAACAGGCTATAGCTAAAGGGATTCCTGTAATTATTGGATTAAAAATCTATAAATCTTTTTTTATAAATAATGCATCAGGTATAATTGAGTATCCTTCAGAAAATGAGATTTCTAATAACAGCTATGGTACGCAGACATTGTTAATTGTTGGCTACAATGACGATGACAAATTGTTCAAAATAAGAAACAGTTGGGGAGAAAGTTTTGGAGATAAAGGTTATTGTTATGCTCCATACGATTATATTGCAAATCAGGAATTCTGTTTGGAAGCGTTTGTGATTACTGATATTATGGATTTATCATTTGAAGAATTTGATGGTCATAATGAAGAAAATTTTTCGTTTTTAACAGACAGTGTAAAACGAAAGAAAATAATTAGAGAATATGACTTAAGAGGTAACAAGAAGAAAATTGAAATCGTCAAAAATAATTATGATGAATTGGCATTTAAGAATGAAAAGAATGCTACGCGAATTAAAGACCCAATGTTTAGAAAGAGAATATTCGAAGATAAATTGAAAGAGGAATTGGGTAAAACTCCTTCGGTTTCTAAACCAAGTAATACTTCAGGATATAAAAAGAGTTTAACGTCATTGTTAATTATTGGGTTAGGAACTCTAGTTATTTTAACCTCATTTTTTCTAATGTCGTTGATTTCATTAATTGGAACTTTGGTAGGTGGTGTTTTGGGGGTAGTCTTAATTGTGATGGGCGTTCTCAAGTTCAACAAAAATGGAGAAAATAAAGACATGGCAGTGATTGCGTCTGTAAATAATTTCGGTGATCGTGATAAATATGCTTTTGAAGTTGCCGATAATTTATTTGAGATGTTCGATGATTTGAATCAAGATCTAATAAAGCGTTACAAAGCAATATCTAGTTATTATCTTAAGGTTAAAAATTGGCAGATTGAAAGTGAAAAAGAACTTAGTGAAATTGACTATAAGTCTCCTAATTTTGTTGTAAATGTAATAAAAAAAGCACCATTATTAAATTATATAAAAAAAGAGAAGTTGCTCTTTATGCAAAATTTACCCAACTTATCGAACGTATTTAATAAAGATTTTGATCCAAAAAAAGACAATGTCGACGAGGTGTTTGAAAGCCTAAAAAGTAGCTACATAAGGGATATTGATGAAAATATTGAAGGGGTTTTAGATATTAGTATTGTGGACTACTTACAAGAAGAAAAAGTATATCCTTTTTTTGAGCCAGCACCCAAATTATCCAATACAATAAATAACCTCCAAAAATTATCTTCTCCGTTTTGTAATATAAAACAAACATTAAGTCCTAGTCAAGTACAAAATTATGTTATACATGAGACTATTGTAAATGATAAGGATAAAAAAAGCAAAGAATTCAAAAAACATCGAGACGCTAATATTGCACCTATAATTACCTATAGAGATAACAATAGAAAAAAGTATGTAGCTATTCAAGTTACAGCACTAGACAGTATAAAGGATCTTGTTAGTTATAACAAACATTAAATGTAATTAAGCTAAAAGTTTAATAGGAGGAATAAGTCATGTTTTCTTCTTTATTATGTTTTGGATTCGATGTATTTTATAGCGTTATTAAGGTTATAATAAAAAGAATAAACATTTAAATAAAAATAATAAAAAGAGAGAGGTTCATAGATAATAAAAAGTATCGAGAATATGAAAAACAATAAATCTATATTAAAAATAGCATTAGCAATACTTTTGTTTATGTGTTTACTAGATATGCCTTATGGGTTTTATCAGTTTGTACGTTTTGCAGCGCTAATTGGTTTTGGTGTTTTAGCCTATTTGGCTAATCAAGAAAATAATAATAAAATGGTATTAGTGTACTTATCTCTTGCTCTGTTATTTCAACCTTTTATTAAGATCGCCTTGGGAAGGGAATTATGGAACATTATTGATGTTGTGGTAGGAATAGGAATGCTAGTAAGTTTATTTAACTTTAATAAAGATACCACTGCAAAATAGGAGTTAAAGATGCTTAGAGATAAAGGAGAGTAGAGGTTTAGCATAAGAATTGAATTATAAAAGGCATACATAAGAGCACGAATGATTAGAAATGTTTATTATAATATTATTGATTATAAAGAAGTTCATCCCATTAGATTTTGGGTGATTATCATTGGATTGATTTTAGTGTGTACAGTGGCTGTTTATATTTTAAAGCACGGAAACAAAGGGGAGGTAGGAATTAATAGTCGGTTAAAGAATAATAGCGCCAAACCTAAAGGGATACTTAATTTTATTAAGAATTACAAAATAGTATTCGGAGTATTAATCGGTCAGGCAGTGATTATTTTGGCTCTTATTATATTGCCTCTAACTACTACAAAAAGCTCCTATTTTAAAATGGAGGAAGACCCATCTATTTCTAGTTCAAAGTATATTTTTGGAATTGATATTTCGCATTACCAAGGGAATATAAATTGGGTTGAAATGGGTACTTCTCATCATCCAATTGAATATGTTTTTATACGAGCTACAATGGGAATGAATGGTGAGGATATTCATTTTAAGGAAAATTGGGAAAAAGCAGATACACATAATTACATTCGAGGGGCTTACCATTATTATCGTCCTAATGAAAACTCAACAAAACAATTTGAGAATTATGCCAATAATGTTAAACTGATTACCTGCGATTTTATTCCAATTTTAGATATTGAAAAAGAGAGCAGGTTCGGCATGAATAATTTAAGAACAGGTGTACTCAATTGGTTAAAGTTAGCAGAGGAAGAATATGGTGTAAAACCAATGGTTTACACAGGTTTAAAATTCTACCAGGATAATTTAAAAGGATATATAAATGATTACCCATTATGGATTGCAGCTTATTCTGGTAAACACCGTGTAGATGGAGAAGACTGGGATTTTCATCAATTTACAGAAAAGGCAGTGGTTAAAGGTATTAGAACAACTGTAGATGCTAACGATTTTAGTGGATCACTGGAAGATTTAAATAACTTACGAATAAAATAACAGTGATTTTTTATACTTATTCTGTTTCAATTTTTTTAACAAAATGTAATCAGTTAAGTGTTTACTACTTGGTCATATTAAAGTGATAATATATTTAATTATGAAAAATAGAATATTCATGCTTTTTATATTA
>JAGPVI010000174.1 GCA_018067115.1 Bizionia sp.
CAATGCGCATTTTAAATGCGGTGACTAAAAATTACAACACACCAGATTTTTTCTTGTTAAAAGCAGAGATCTCTGAGTATATGAACGATAATATCGCTAGAGATTCTAATTTAGAAGAATATAATCAGGCCGTAAAAAATAAAGATTACGGCGATATGTATAATGCATATAATGTAGAGTTATGGGCAGATAATAATACAAATATAGACGCTGCAGTAGCGATTTCAAAAAGAGAAATTGGAAACAGACCAACACCTTTGTCTTACGATTTATTAGCGTGGTCTGAGTTTAGAAAAGGGAATTTTAGTACAGCTTTAGAAATAGTAGAGTTACACGTTGTAAATAAAACTTTCGAGCCTAATGCGCTGTATCATATTGCAGAAATATACAAGGCAAACCACATGTTAGATAAAGTAAAATCTATTAAAGAAGAATTAAAAGATAGTGCATACGAACTGGGACCCTTAATGGAAATTAAAATAAACCAATTATAATTATATATGAATCAATTTAAATTAATTTTTGTTACTTTCTTTCTTTTAAGCGTTACGTGCGCGCAAGCACAACAGTTTAAAGGTTTTGTTTTCGACAGTTTTAAGCAACCTATTAGTGGCGCTTATGTGTATAATACAACAAGTAAATCTCACGCGCATACTTCAGAAAACGGCTATTTTATTATTGAAGAAAGCGCGGTAGGAGATTCTTTAGAAATTGGATTGTTAGGATTTAAAAAGACAGCAATGGTCTTAACCGAAGAGTCCTTCTCTGGCTTGCAGTCTATTATTTTAGAAAACAATATTTTTAATTTAGAAGAGCTAGTATTAACGGAACAAATTAACCCGTTAAATACATTGGTGAAAATGGATTTAGAAACCAATCCTATTAACTCATCACAAGAGATTTTAAGAAAAGTACCAGGATTAATGATTGGGCAACACGCCGGTGGAGGTAAAGCCGAACAACTATTTTTAAGAGGTTTCGATATCGATCACGGTACAGATATTTCTATAAATGTAGATGGAATACCAGTAAATAACGTGTCTCACGCTCACGGGCAAGGGTATAGCGACTTACACTTTGTAATACCAGAAACTATTAGTAATATTCATTTTGGAAAAGGGCCTTACTATGCCGAAGCACGAGATTTTACTACTGCTGGTTATGTAGATTTTAAAACGAAGAACAGTTTAGAGAATAATACAATTAAATTATCTTACGGCCAGTTTAATACAATTAGAACCTTAGGATTATTTAATTTGCTTGAAAAATCTACACGCGATAATGCGTATGTAGGTATCGAGTATATTGAAACTGATGGTCCGTTTAATACCTCTCAAAATTTTAATAGAGTAAATCTTATTGGTAAATACACGACGTACGTAAACAACACCGATAAATTAGCGTTTACAGTAACGCATTTAGATAGTCGTTGGGATGCTTCAGGGCAAATTCCACAACGTGCTGTAGATAGTGGATTAATTGATCGTTTTGGAGCAATAGATGATACCGAAGGAGGGAATACAAGTCGTACCAATGCAAATATAGAATTTAGATCGGTAATTGATGATAATACCTTATTAACTTCAAACGCGTTCTATTCTCATTACGATTTCGAATTGTACTCTAACTTTACATTCTTTTTAGAAGACCCAATTAATGGTGATCAAATCAAACAGAAAGAAGACAGAAATATTTTAGGTTTTAATGCACAAATAGATAAGACAAGTGTATTAAGTTTTGCCGATTTAAAAACTACAGTGGGAGTAGGTTTAAGGCACGATAGAGTTAGTGATATTGAATTATCGCACACACTAAACAGAAAAACAACCTTAGAGAATATTCAATTAGGAGATTTAAACCAAACTAATATGTTTGCGTTTTACAAAGCAAAATTCGACTTAGGGAAATTTAAAATCACCCCAGGTCTGCGTTTAGAATATTTTAAATTTATGTATAATGATGCATTAGCTGAAGACTATGCAACGCAGGCCGAAAATAAAGCAGGATTATTTCCAAAGTTGAATATATTATTCGAGCAAAACGATAATTTACAATGGTTTTTAAAATCTGGAATCGGTTTTCACTCTAACGACACACGTGTTGTAGTGGCTCAAGAAGGTAAAGATATTTTGCCAAAAGCTTATGGTGTAGATTTAGGATCGATCTGGAAGCCTGTTCCTAAACTGGCCTTGAACGCGACCGCTTGGTATTTGTTTTTAGAACAGGAATTTGTATATGTTGGCGATGCAGGAGTTGTAGAACCTAGTGGTAAAACAGAACGCTACGGTGTAGATTTTGGAATGCGTTACCAATTAACAGATCATTTATATTTTAATACAGATGCAACATTAACAAAAGCAAGAAGTACTGAAGATCCAGATGGCGAAAATTATATTCCTTTAGCACCCAAATTAACGTTTGTAGGAGGATTATCTTTAAACGAATTTAACGGTTTTACAGGTGGTATCCATTACAGGTATTTAGGCGATAGACCAGCAAATGAGGATAACTCGGTAGTAGCTGAAGGCTATTTCGTAACAGATTTTAATCTGAATTATAAAATTAATAAAAGTATAACCCTTGGTATTGCCATTGAAAATATTTTTGATACTGAGTGGAATGAAACACAGTTTTTAACCGAAACACGTTTGCAAAACGAATATGAAAAACGGACCCATATCGAAAAGTATCTGCCCCATGTCGGCATCGCGCTGCAGGATATTCTTCGTTTAAGCGACGCGCAACGCGATCAGGCCGTC
>JAGPVI010000183.1 GCA_018067115.1 Bizionia sp.
ATTAGTTTATTATCTGCTAAAATAAGCGTTTCCAATTCTTTTAAATCACTAAATTCTAACGGAATGTGCCCTTCTAACTCATTATCCATTAAACTCAACTTTTTAAGCTGTGTTAATGCACCTAGCTCTACAGGAATAGCACCAGATAAATAATTACTCCCTAATTCTAATGTTTCAAGATTGCTTAATTGACCTAAAGACGCTGGAATAGCACCAGAAAGCGAGTTACTGTATAATGCTATTGTCTTTAAATTTTTTAAAGCACCTAATTCTGAAGGAATTGACCCCTCCAAAACATTTAAAAACATTTCTAAAGATATTAAGCTAGATAATTGTCCTAAAGACGCAGGAAGGGTACCCGTAATTTTATTAAATCCTAAGTTTAGAGTTTTTAAATATTTAAGATTTCCTATCTCTTGTGGTAAAGTACCTGACAAATTATTGAATTGTAAATTTATAGCTACGACTTTATCATCTTCTACAGTTACTCCGTACCAAGAACTTACTGGTTCGGTGACATCCCAAGTAGTAGTCCATTGTTCACCTTGAGTCGAATTATATATTGCCAATAATGCTTCTTTCTCTAACGAAGAGACATTTGCTACCGCTAAAGCAGATACAAATAAACAAAGCAAAGTTAATTTAATAGTTTTCATACGATTTTAGATTTGGGTCTAATTATACATCAAATATAATCGGAATGAAGATTAACTGCAAACTTTTTCGATGAACTGCACGGTAAATGTTAAAAATAATGAATTTCCAAGTCACTGATAGTTTACCACTTAACAACTTGAAACACCTAAACACCCCTATTTTAGGCTAGATTATCCAATTCTTCCTGAACATTTTCCCAGTCTTCCATTAAGGTTTTAAGTTTTTCTTTTTTGGCTTCGTAAACACCAAAAAACTTTGGATCTGATACTGCCTTATCGTAATTAGTTGCTAATTCAACATCTATTGCTTTAATATCTTTTTCTAACTGCCCAACTTTAGATTCTATATTACTCAATTTATTATTCAGTGATTTCAACTTTTTTTGATCACCGTAACTTTGTTTTTTAGTTTCTTTAGGAGTTTCTTTTACAACCGTTCTCTTTTCAACTTCTCGTAGATTTTCAACTTTACGTTGCTCTAGGTAATAATCAATATCTCCTAAATACTTCTTAATATTTTGGTCTTTAAACTCATAAAGAGTAGATGTTAATCCTTGTAAAAAATCTCTATCGTGAGAAACCAAAATCAGTGTACCTTCAAATTTTATCAGCGCTTCTTTCAACACATTTTTAGATTTTATATCTAAGTGGTTGGTAGGCTCATCCATAATAAGCACATTAAAAGGCTGCAGCATTAATTTAGCTAATGCCAATCGGTTTCTTTCCCCTCCAGAAAGCACTCTTACATATTTATCTGCCTCATCGCCTCGAAATAAAAATGATCCCAAAATATCGCGAACCTTACTTCTATTGGTTTCGTTAGCAGCATCGATCATAGTATCTAAAACGGTTTTACTCCCGTCTAAATACTCTGCTTGATTCTGTGCAAAATATCCTATTTGTACGTTATGCCCCAGTTTAAGGTGCCCACCGTGCTCGATATCACCCACTAATATTTTAGCAAGCGTAGATTTTCCTTGACCGTTTTGTCCAACAAATGCCGTTTTAACGTCGCGCTCAATTAATAAATTAACGCCGGAAAGCACCTGTTTAACACCGTAGTTTTTTGACAGCTCTTCAGCCTCAATAACCACTTTCCCTGGTGTAATAGATACCGGGAAGTTTAAGGTCATTACGCTATTATCATCTTCATCGACCTCAATTCTATCAATTTTATCCAGCTTTTTAATTAAAGACTGCGCCATTGTAGCTTTACTCGCTTTGGCTCTAAACTTCTCAATTAACTTCTCGGTCTGCTCAATTTGCTTTTGCTGATTTTTCTGAGATGCCAACTGTTGCGTTCTTAACTCTTCGCGCAACACTAAGTATTTAGTATATGGCTTTGGGTAATCGTAAATACGGCCTAAAGAAATTTCGATTGTACGATTGGTAACATTATCTAAAAACATTTTATCGTGGGATACAATAGCAACGGCACCAAAATAATTTTTAAGAAACCCCTCTAACCATATAATAGACTCGATATCTAAGTGATTGGTAGGCTCATCCAAAAGTAACACATCATTATTCTGAAGTAATAATTTTGCCAATTCTATACGCATTCTCCATCCTCCAGAAAAAGTATCGGTTAGTTTATCGAAATCTTCTCTTTTAAAACCTAATCCCTGAAGAATTTTC
The DNA here is from genome assembly GCA_018067115.1 of Bizionia sp. Lineage (GTDB taxonomy): Bacteria > Bacteroidota > Bacteroidia > Flavobacteriales > Flavobacteriaceae > Bizionia. The sequence goes on from JAGPVI010000183.1 coordinate 2,295, forward strand.
TCCGTTTCACCTTGGTAATTATAACCCCCAACAATTTCATATTGATGCTGCACTTCATTAAGCTCTACCATTAAATCATGGTACACCTCACTTTCGTAATCGGTACGTTCGGCCAATTGCGTGTTAATGTGCTCCATTTTACCTTCCAGTTCCTTAATTTCAACAAAAGCTTGATATGACTCCTCTAAAACAGTTCTCCCCAACACAAAATCGATATCCTGTTTTAAGAAACCAATTTTAAGTTCTTTATCTGAAGCAATCTGCCCAGTATCGGGCTCCATTTCTTTAGACAAGATTTTAAGCATTGTAGACTTCCCT
>JAGPVI010000212.1 GCA_018067115.1 Bizionia sp.
TAATGATTTAAGCTTTACAGTTTCTTAGTGTTTCTTCGTAAATGGCTTCGTACTGTGGCACAATACTAGCAATATCAAATTTCTGAGCTTGTTCTTTAGCATTTCTTTTGAATTGATTTAGCGTGTTTTCATCTTGAAGAATTTTAATAGCATTCGCGCTCATTTCTTCTACATCACCAACATCGCTTAAAAAACCTGAAAAACCTTGCTCGTTTACCTCTGGAATACCTCCAGTATTACTAGATATTACAGGTACTCCCGAAGCCATCGCTTCTAAAGCAGACAATCCGAAACTTTCGGTTTCACTAGGTAATAAAAACAAATCTGAAAAGCACAAAATACGGTCTATCTCATTACTATTACCAAAAAACACAACCTTATCTGTAATCCCTAAAGTTCTGCATAAACGTTCTGCAGGTTCGCGTTCCGGCCCTTCACCAACCATCATAAGTTTAGCTGGGATGGTTTTTTGAATATTATAGAAGGTTTTTATAATATCTAAAATACGTTTTACTGGCCTGAAGTTACTAATATGTGTAATAATTTTTTCATCTACATTGGCCATCATACCACGTTGACAATCGGTAAAATCGTGATCGAATTTATTAAGATCTATAAAGTTTGTAATCACTTTAATGTCATTCGTAATATTAAATAATCGCAAAGTATCTTCACGTAAACTTTCGGATACTGCTGTTACAGCATTAGATTTATTTATACTAAAACTTACCGCTGGTTTATAAAACGGATGACTTCCAACCAAAGTTATATCGGTACCATGAAGTGTGGTTACAAAAGGGATATAAATACCTTCTTCTTGTAACATTTTTTGTGCCATATACGCCGCATAAGCATGAGGAATTGCGTAATGAACATGAAGTATTTCAATTTTATGAAGCTTTACCATATCTACCAATTTACTGGATAAAGCCAATTCATACGGTTGATAATGAAATAAAGGATACTCCGGTACATTCACTTCGTGGTAATGTACATTATTCCCTAAAAGCTCTAAGCGAACAGGCTGATTGTACGTTATAAAATGAATTTTATGGCCACGTTTAGAAAGCTCTAAACCTAACTCTGTAGCCACTACACCACTACCTCCAAACGTTGGGTAACATACTATTCCTATTCTCACCTTTTAATGTTTTTAATGCTCAATTATAGCGTCGTAAATAGCTTTTTGGATATTAGTTCTAATATCTTCTCTTAAAAGCATATTTTTTCCTTTAGAACTTGGGTAGGTTCTATTCGCTAAAAACACGTAAATTATTTCTTCTTCTGGATCTGCCCATGCATACGTTCCTGTAAATCCTGAATGGCCAAAACTAGTCATAGATAAGCAACCACATGTTGGCCCTGCTTCTCCTAATTGTGGTTTGTCGAAACCAACGCCTCTCCTTACATTTTCCTCACAGAAATAACACGTATTAAATTTATCTATCGTTTCAGGTTTTAAATAGCGTACACCACCATAATATCCCTTTTGTAAATACATTTGCATAATTTTAGCGATGTCATTGGCATTACTAAAAACACCTGCGTGCCCGCCAACACCACCTTGCATTGCTGCTCCCATATCATGCACATACCCCTGTACTTTCTGAAACCTATAATAATCGTCTTCTTCAGTTGGAGGAATTTTAGTGTTTGAAATTGTTTTGTAAGGGTTAAATAATGTATTATTAGCACCTAAAGACTTATAGAAATGATCTTGAGCCAATTCGTTTAACGGTCGGTCGTAATGCTTCTCTATATATTGCTTAACAATATAATATGGTAAATCACTGTAGCGGTAACGTAGACTATTTAATAAATCTGTGTCTTTAATAATTTTAGGAATTGAATCTTGATAATTGTCACGCATAAATAAATTTGGTGCAATTTCGGTTGTAAACCCTTGTTTTCTAGTAGTACTATAGTATTTATTTGAAGGTTTTTTAGTTATCGAATCTAAAGTAGCATAATAAAAAGGAATCCACGGCTTAAGCTGTGCGTAATGCGACAGCATTTTTATAAGCGTCATATTTTTCTTATTAGAATTCTTATAATAAGGTAAAATATCTCCCAATTTACTTTCTAAAGACACAATGCCTTTTTCTTCAAGCTCCATTAATAAAGGCAAGGTCGCTACAATTTTTGTAAGTGAAGCCACATCATAGATATCATCAGACTCTACCTGTTGATTACCGTCGTAGGTATGTTTACCAAAGTTTTTATTATAAATAACCTTTCCTTTTCTAGCAACTAAAATCTGGATTCCAGGTGTCATTTTACCATCGACAGCATATTGCGCAATAGCGTCAATTTCTTTAAGTTTTTCAGAATCCATACCAACACGTTCTGGTATAGTATAGGCCAAGCGCTCTAAGCTATTTCTTTCAACGCCATCGCCCACTTTAAAATAAGGTCCAGCAGAAACTGGCAAAGTTCCTTTTGCCGAAAAAGCTCCAAAAATAAGTTGCGCAGATTTCTCTTGAGCAACTTTACTATTTTGGTAACTTACCACAACACTCTCGATATTAGTTACAGATTCTATATCTAATAAAGCATAAGGCCGTGTAAAAACATTTAAAATTACCGTATTGGTTCGTGCTATTTCGTAAAGCCACGTTAGTTCTTTATTAGTGAACTCATAGCTTTTCCACGGATTATCATTAGACTTATGAAAGCCGACAATTACCGTATTATAGTTTTGAAGCTTTTCTATTAAGACATCTAAATTATCGTCTTCTATTTTATGAATCTTTCCGTATTTTTTTAACTCTTCGTAGAACGGAGTCCCATCATCATCACCCAAAGAAACATAGGCAATGTTTTTAGTTTCCAGATGTCTAAGCGGCAGTATTTTTTTATCGTCTTTAGCTATTGTAATAGCTTGCTCAATTAATGTTTCGTAAAGCGCATAATCTTTAATACGATTTAAGTCTTCCACTAAATTAGCTGTGCCAATAGGTTGGTAGTTATTTAAACCTACTTTGTATTTTGCTTGTAATATTTTTTTAACTGAAAGCTCCAGTCTTTCCTCCGTAATTGCTCCGCGCTCGTAAGCTTCGGTTATTTTATTAATCCCTTTTTCTACATCATCAGACATTAACATAACATCATTACCAGCTAAGAAAGCTGCCAAATCTATTTCGCCACCCGCAGTAAGCGATCCCGAATGAGCACTATCCAAGGTAGAATCTACATAATCTGCAGCACCTTTCATTGTTAGGGCATCGGTAAAAATTAAACCTTTAAAAGAGAGGCGTTCTTTTAAAATATCGGTAACAATTGTTTTTGATAATGAAGACGGTAATCCTGAACGCCCTTCTAAACTAGGGACGTTTAAGTGCGCCACCATAACACTCGATAACCCTTCGTTTATTAATTTTCTATACGGATATAGCTCTATAGAATCTATGCGTTTTTTATTAAAGGTTATTGTAGGTAATGTTTTATGAGAATCGCTAGCTGTATCCCCGTGGCCTGGAAAGTGCTTTGCACTTGCCAAAACTCCAGCATCTTGCATTCCTTTCATAAAAGCCAGCGCTTTTTCGGTAACGTTATCTCTATCTTCTCCAAAAGAACGGTTTCCAATAATAGGGTTTTTAGGATTTGTATTAATATCTACAACGGGTGCAAAATTAAAATGAACACCTATACGTTTGCTATGCTCTCCTAATTGGCGACCGGTTTGTTCTATGAGTTTTTGGTCTTTAATGGCGCCCAAAGTCATATTCCATGGGAATGAAAAAGTAGAATCTAAGCGCATACTTAACCCCCACTCGGCATCCATACCTATAAGCAAAGGCGTTTGTGATGCTGCTTGAAGCTCGTTATTTAATTTAGCTTGACGAACAGGCCCACCTTTAGAGTAAATAATACCTCCAATTTTTTGGTCCTTTATAAGTCTAATGACTTTGTTTTTATTGGCTTCCGATTGATTAGAAAAAACCTGAACCATATATAATTGTCCAATCTTTTCTTTTAAAGACAAAGCGTTATACACACTGTCTACCCATTTTTGCTGACCACTTTTATCTTTTGCTAACAGCGGATTACTTGACTGTTGTGCAGATATTGTAATAGAAAAAACAGAGAATATGAGGAAATAAAAATATTTTTGCATAAAAAATTAATCTAAAAAGCTGTTACAGTAGTGCAACATCTTAAAGAACGACAAATTAGTATATTTCTTATTATGAAATAAAGACTTTAAGACAGTTTTATAAGTAAAAAAGAATAATAATTACTGCCAATAAAAATTGGCAGTAATTATTTTATTTCACAAAGCGATTATGCCAGCTTTCGCTTGCCGGAACTTCCCAATTCTCATTGAAATCTCCAATAGTTGTAACTAAATTATTAAAAACGATAGTATTTTTAGAAACAGCTTTTTCTTTTGCCATTTTTCTAAAATCGGTTAATGTTTTATAGGCTACATATTCGCCTTGTTTATAGGATACATTCATTTTATCCATTAAATCGACATTGTATTCTTTTTCTAATTGCTGAATAAAATGAACAGAGCTATCTACGCTACAACCCGTAGCTGCTTGCACGTCTTGATCTACAGCTAAAATTATAAACCGTTTATATCTTATCTCGAAACCCGCTTGTAAATCGGTTCCGTGTGCTGCCCAATTAGAAATAAAAATGTTTAATTTCTCTTTTATTTCTTCTAACTCCACATCAGAAAAAGAACGATTAGCTTGGTATATCCAAACTTTTGAGGTTTCTGGTAATGTATTGAAATCTACTAACATTATTGTGTTTACGTTTTTTTAAAATGGACTTCTACTTCTTGTTTTTTTTACGTGCTCGTCGTAAGGCAAAGTAATTTATTGCCGCCATAAAACCTCCAAAAAGGACGAAATTTATTAAAAATCGATTTAATGAAAATGAAAGAGAATCACTATAATCGAAGCCAGCCATAATACCAGCGTAAATTAATCCAGCAAATAATCCTGGATAAATAAACTTTTTCTTTTCTATTGGTTCCATCTTACAAGTCTTCAGCATTAGCAATAAGCTCGGCAATGTCCATAACTTCTACATCGGCCTCTTTATCTTTTCCTTTTATACCATCCGTCATCATTGTATTACAAAACGGACAACCGGCAGCAATAATTTGTGGTTTCGTTTCTAATGCTTGTTCGGTACGCTCTATATTTATTTCTTTATCTCCTTTTTCTGCATCTTTAAACATTTGTGCGCCACCGGCTCCACAACATAGGCCACGAGATTTACAGCTTTTCATTTCTACAAGTTCGGCATCGAGTTTTCTAATAAGTTCTCTAGGTGCTTCGTAGACATTATTGGCACGACCTAAGTAACATGGGTCATGAAACGTAATGCGTTTTCCTTTAAACTGCCCACCTTCAATAGTTAAGCGTCCGTCGTCTAATAGACCTTTTAAAAACTGAGTATGGTGAACCACTTCGTAATTCCCACCTAATCCAGGGTATTCATTTTTAATAGTATTGAAGCAGTGTGGACAAGCGGTTACAATTTTCTTGATTTCGTATGCATTCATTACCTCTATATTAGTAACGGCTTGCATTTGAAATAAAAATTCGTTCCCCGATCGTTTTGCTGGATCTCCGGTACAACTTTCTTCGGTTCCTAAAACAGCAAAATCTACATTAGCTTTGTTTAATATTCTAACAAAAGCTTTGGTTATTTTTTTTGCTCTATCGTCAAAGCTTCCGGCGCATCCTACCCAAAATAATACTTCTGGTTGTTTGCCTTCGGCCATATATTCTGCCATTGTTGGCACTTT
>JAGPVI010000214.1 GCA_018067115.1 Bizionia sp.
AGCACAAGATTTCCTTCCGTTATTAGGAACAGATTATGTAGAATTTTATGTTGGTAATGCAAAGCAAGCTGCACATTTCTACAAAACCGCTTTTGGTTTTCAATCATTAGCATATAAAGGATTAGAAACAGGGTCTAGAGATTCTGTAAGTTATGTATTAAAACAAGATAAAATTCGTTTAGTATTAACAACACCATTAAATAGTAAGTCGCCAATAAACGACCATATTGTAAAGCATGGAGACGGTGTAAAAGTTGTTGCTTTATGGGTGGAGGATGCGAGAAAAGCGTACGAAGAAACTACAAAACGTGGTGCAAAATCGTATATGGAACCAACCGTAGAAAAAGATGAGTTTGGAGAAGTAGTAAGAGCGGGTATTTACACCTATGGTGAAACCGTACATATGTTTGTAGAGCGTAAAAATTACACTGGTACTTTTATGCCAGGTTTTAGAGAATGGAAATCAGACTATAATCCAGAACCAACAGGTTTAAAATTTATTGACCATATGGTTGGTAATGTAGGTTGGAATGAGATGAATACGTGGGTAAAATGGTACGAAGATGTTATGGGGTTTGTTAACTTTTTATCATTCGATGACAAGCAAATTCATACCGAATATTCAGCTTTAATGAGTAAGGTGATGAGTAATGGTAACGGACGTATAAAATTCCCTATCAATGAGCCTGCCGAAGGTAAAAAGCGTTCTCAAATTGAAGAATATTTAGATTTTTACGAAGGGCCAGGAGTACAACATATTGCAGTTGCAACAGACGATATTATTAAAACGGTAGCGCAATTACGCTCTCGTGGTATAGAGTTCTTGTCGACTCCACCAGAAGAGTATTATAATGCCGTTCCAGGACGTTTGGAAGAATATAGTCACGAACTTAGAGAAGACATCGAAGCACTTAAGAAATTAGGTATTATGATTGACGCGGATGAGGAAGGTTACTTACTTCAAATCTTTACAAAACCTCTAGAAGATAGACCAACATTATTCTTCGAAATTATCCAGAGAATGGGAGCTAAAGGTTTTGGAGCAGGAAACTTTAAAGCGTTATTCGAATCTATAGAAAGAGAACAAGCGTTAAGAGGGACACTATAATAAAATTTATAGAAAACAAATTAAAAAATGCCATCGCTTATGTCGGTGGCATTTTTATGTTTTATACTTTTGGAATAGTAATTGTATTCTATATTATAATCGTTTTAAAGACGTTATAATTCAATACCCCATAATATGAAAAAAATAGTTTTACTACTAGTTGCCTTTTTAACCATTCAAATAGCAACCTCTCAAGAGAGCGCTTTTGGAGAAGGAGAGTGGTTTAGATTTAAAATGAGTTACAGTGGTTTCTTAAAAGCCGGAAATGCTACCCTTTCTGTGAACGAGACATCGCTTAATGGTAACGAGGTTTATCATGTGGTAGGAAAAGGATGGACCACCGGTATGATAAAGTGGTTTTTTAAAGTAAAAGATAGATACGAGAGTTATTTTGATAAACGGACTATGTTGCCGTATAAATTTATTAGAGATATTAATGAAGGCGGACATAAAAAAAATATAGAAATCGATTTTAATCAATCTAAAAATGAAGCTTTAGTCTATAATAAAAAACACGATACAAAGAAGACGATAGCGACCAAGCCAAATATTCAAGATATGGTGTCTACTTTTTATTATTTACGTAATAAATTAGATATAACAAAGCTTAGAATTGGCGATGAGATAACACTCGATATGTTTTTCGATGAAGAAAATTATGGCTTTAAATTGAGGTATTTAGGAGAAGAAAATATAGATACCGATTTTGGTACTATCGAATCTCTTAAATTTAGACCTTACGTTATGGCGGGTCGTGTTTTTAAAGAAGAAGAAAGTTTAACCCTATGGGTTTCAAAAGATAAAAATAAAGTACCTTTACGAATCAAAGCAGATTTGGCTGTAGGGTCGCTAAGAGCAGATTTAGACGCTTTTAAAGGGCTTAAACATCCATTTAAAATTTTAGTTAATAAGTAATGAATACCAAAAAAGATATAACCAACCAACTTAAAGAAAAATACGAAGCACTAAATCAAGATGTAGATGTCCATTTGGATGGCTTATTACATTCCAAACCAATAAATTATTGGGAGTACATTCAAACAGATGCTTTATTAAGTCTTCAAAACCAACGCACCACTTTACCAGATGAAATGGTGTTTTTAATGTATCACCAAGTCAACGAGCTGTTGTTTAAAATGATACTTTGGGAGATCGAGCAAGTTGCCAAAAAAGAAGATATCGAAGCAGCATTCTTCGAAGATAAATTAATGCGCGTTAGTCGTTATTTCGATATGTTAACGTCCTCATTTAACGTAATGCGCGAAGGCATGGATGTTGCACAGTACAATAAGTTCCGTAACACGTTAACACCAGCAAGTGGTTTCCAGAGTGCGCAATACAGAAAAATAGAATTTGCTTCTACAGAGCTAATTAACTTAATAGACAACAGGTTTAGGGCTACAATAGACCGTAACACCTCGTTGGATCACGCTTTCGAGCATTTGTATTGGCAAGCAGCAGGAAAAGATTATAAAACTGGAAAAAAATCGTATACATTAACAGTTTTCGAAGAGAAATACAAAGATGAATTTATTAGATTTGTCGAATTCTATAACACGCACAATTTGTGGTCAATTTTTAAAGGTTTACCTCAAGCGGTTAAAGAAGATGAAAAGCTAGTGAAAGCAATGCGTCATCTAGATTACACTGTAAATATTACCTGGGTGATGGCACATTATACTACAGCAAACCACTATTTAAATATTGGTGGAAAGACAGCAGAAGCAACAGGAGGAAGTGAATGGGTTAAGTATATGCACCCAAAATATCAAAAAAGAATATTTTTTCCAGATTTATGGAGCGAACAAGAGCAAGAAGATTGGGGCAAAAATGTATAATAGTAGTTATACTTTTTATAAGCTTATACAGTTGTAAAAAAGAAGAACAACACGTAGATATTTTAGAAACAGCATTAATTGAAGAACCCGAGGATGTTTTTGAATTCGGTTTTAATCTTAATGACTATGTTGTAAAAAGAGATACGGTTAAAAAGGGAGATAGTTTCGGTCAAATATTAGAGCGTAATCAATTAGCCTATTCTGAAATTTTTAAAATTGCAGAACGCGCTAGAGATACCTTCGATATTAGGAAGCTTCAAGTAGGCAAGCCTTATACTATTTTATGTTCTAACGATTCTTTACAGCAGCCTAAATGTTTTATTTATCAACCAAATAAAACAGATTATGTAGTTATAAACTTTCAAGATTCTATACACGCGTATACCAGTTCTAAGCCTATAAAATATGTTGAAAAAGAGATTTCTGGAATTATAACTTCAAACATTTCAGAAGCCTTAAGTGAGCAAGGTAAAAGTATTGCTCTCGCCTATAAAATGGCCGATGTTTATGCCTGGACTATCGACTTTACTAGACTTCAAAAAAACGATAAATTTAAAGTTATTTATACCGAAAAATATATTGATGACACTATATATGCCGGTATTCATAATATTAAAGCAGCCTATTTTGAACATAATAAAAGTCCGTTTTATGCTTTCGAATTTGAAACGGATAGCATTAAAGGAATTAAAGATTATTTTAATGATGAAGCCAAAAATCTACGTCGAGCATTTTTAAAAGCACCGGTTAAATTTAAACGTATTTCGTCTCGTTATAACTTAAACAGACGTATAGCTCTTTATGGAAATAGAGTGCGCCCGCATAAAGGAACCGATTTTGCTGCGGGAATTGGAACACCAATTATGGCTACCGCAAATGGAACGGTGATTGCTTCAGAGAAACGCGGAGGGA
>JAGPVI010000243.1 GCA_018067115.1 Bizionia sp.
CAATGACAAACACCCCAAAATAAATGTACTGGCTACTGATCAGATCCATACCCAAATGTACAATGGTGTCCACACTCCCGGTGGCTTTGGTGACTGCGGCAAAGGCCCCAGCCAGGAGATAAATCAAACACATGGTCAGAATCTTGGGGTCACCACAGCCTTCTAAAAGCGTGTTGATCTTGATATTCACCGACTGTCTAAACAATAAAAACGCCACCAAAATCCCAGCAATGACGGCAATAGGTGCGGGGAGGGCATAAAAATCATCTTGGATAATACCGACACTTAAAAACGTGATGATAAATACGAAAAAGGGGATTAAAGCCTTAAAACTGGGGGTAATTGGTGTTGTCATGAGTCTGTATTTGTAGAATCGCAACGAGAGGAGGACAGCAAATAATAAGGAAATGAGATAACGTTTGTTCCAAAGTATTTGGCTTATCTATTTAGCACCTTGCTCGTTAATGCAGGTTGCTATCTCTTTTTGAGATTCTTGATAATTAAGTGGACAAAACTAAATCATTTTCGAATACTAAAACTTAAAATAGTGTTATTTTTTTCGAAATAAAATTAGTGGATAATAAAAACCGTTATCCTTCAAATGGTATGAAACACGAGTAATCACAAAATAAAATAAACCATTTAATATATGAAATAATTCAGGTTAATTTATAATAACGCTTTGAAATTCATTAGGTAATACTCTAGATTCTATTTGCTGAAATGATGTTTTAATATGCTCATTAATAGGGAATAAAAAAGAGGTCGACAAAATATATCGACCTCTTTTATAATGTGAAAAACTAATATACTATTCTATGTTTTTTCTTCTAAAATTGTAAAGGGTTTCATCTATCGTAAACCAACAGAAATAGAAGATTCCGACAGAGAAAATGATATCACCAATCATACGCATCCATTTAAGAGTTTGTACCACTGGAGAATAAAGTAGTTCTGCCTCTCTAGCATACGAATATCCTTTGGTTATAGACGTATAGGCTTGAATGATTCCTATTGGTAATAAGCTAAAAACAACCATTGCTACTAGTCCAATATTTAATAACCAGAAGGCACGCTTAAGCTTAGTGTTTTGCCACGCGCGATCTGAATAAAAACGAAGGCAGATAATAATAAAGCCCATGCCTAACATTCCGTATACCCCGAATAAAGCGGTGTGTGCGTGTACGGCAGTGGTATTTAAGCCTTGAATATAGTAGAGCGCAATAGGTGGATTGATTAAAAAACCAAATACGCCTGCTCCTATGAAATTCCAGAATGCTACAGCGATAAAGAAAAATATTGGCCATTTGTATTTCTGAATCCAGTCTTTACTTTTTAATAAATTCCAGTTTTCTCTAATTTCAAAGCCCATTAATGTTAATGGAACGACTTCTAGCGCACTAAACGTGGCTCCTAAAGCTATGGCTTGCACTGGAGTTCCGGAATAGTACAAGTGGTGCAGTGTTCCTATAATTCCACCAGCTAAAAATATTGCTGCCGACGCTACCGATACGCGACCCGCAGTTTTAGTTGAAATAACTTTCATTCTAGAGAATATAAATGCTATAACTACGGTTGCAAAAACTTCGAAAAAGCCTTCTACCCAAAGGTGAACTAGCCACCATCTCCAGTAATTGATAACAGGAAGACTACTGTTTTCACCATACATGAGGCCAGAGAAAAAGAACATACCAATCGCCATTACAGAGATTAACAGGATGATAATAAGGTGTTTTGATTCGTCGTTTTTACGAATAGCAAAAATAAGGTGTCTGCTTACCATAACGACCCATAAAACTAAGCCTATACCAAGGAATATTTGCCAGAAACGCCCTAAATCCATATACTCATAACCTTGATGACCAAAGAAGAAATTGGTGGTTAAGTCTAAAAACTGGTGTACTCCAAGCCATTCGCCCATCATAGAGCCTAAAACAATAATAATTAAGGCAATAAATAGGAAGTTAATACCAAAGACTTGATATTTCATTTCTTTACCGGAAATCATTGGTGCTAAAAATAACCCAGTTGCTAACCACGTTGCGGCAATCCAGAAGATTGCTAATTGGGTGTGCCATGTTCGCGTAATGGAATACGGTAAAAAACTTGATAATTCGAAACCAAAAAACGCCTGACCTTCTACCGTATAGTGCACTGTGATAACGCCTAAAATAACTTGCAATGCGATGAGCAAGGAAATAACAATAAAGTATTTTAATACTGCCTTTTGTGACCCTACTAATAGCAATTTTGCTAAGGGGTCTGTATTTGGTTTTTCTAAAACCTCTCCTTTTTCATGGTTTCTTAAATAATAGTACGTTAAAATTCCAATAAATAGCAATAGTAAGACGATAGATAACCCAGACCAAATTAACGAATCGTCGGTAATTAAATTATCAATTAACGGTTCGTGAGGCCAGTTAGACGTGTAAGTATACTCCTTTTCAGGGCGATTGGTACTTGCTGCCCAAGAAGTCCAAAATAAAAAGGCGTTAAGTTGCTCGAGTTTCACCTCGTCAGTTAATGCACCTTTAGGAATCGCATACTGTTCATGTCCGTTAGAAAATATACCACTGTAATGTTTTATGTTTGCTGTAATAGCATTCCATCGAATTTGCGAAATGGTAATGGTTTTGGTTTCGGCATTAAACGTATTTGTTTTAATGTCTTTAATTAATCGGGCTTTAATGGCGGCTTTTTTCTCGACGTCTAAGTCGTTATAGGCTGTTTTATAATCGGTTTGTGCCCAGTGTTCTAGCATATACACAGCTTCTTTGTGTATCCAATCGGCTGTCCAGTCTGGCGCCACGTAACTACCGTGTCCCCAAATAGAGCCAACTTCCATACCACCAATAGACTCCCATACATTTTGTCCGATTTGTATATCGGCTTTCGTGTACACAAGTTCATTAGTTTCTTTAATTAGTACTTGTTCTGGAATAGGAGGTTGGGTTTGGTACACCTCGGTACCAATCCATATTAATACTATAAATGACAGTACAACAACGCTTGTAAAAGCGATCCATATTTTTCTCATGGTTTCTTTATGTTTTGTTTGGGGCTTTGTTAGTTTATTACACTTTTTACGCGGTCTACACTATCATTTTTAGATAATGACAGACGAATAATGCAATCTTGGGTGCAATATAAATCGTGAGGGACATTGGCTTCTAAAGCAATTAGATCTCCTTTTTTAAGGGTTAGTTTTTTACCATTGACTCCAAAGTCTATTGCGCCTTCAAAAATAGCGACAACAATGGGAGAGGGGGCTTTGTGTTCCTTCATTAATTGTCCTTTGCGCATAGCAATTCTAATCTCCTTAGAGTGATCGGTGTCCAGAAGTACACTTATTGCAGGTTTGTCTGTGTTGTAGACCAATTGGTCTGTTATTGAAGCTGTTTTCATAAATATTGAGATTGAATTTAAGGTTATATATAAAAAGGTCTTTTTATCCTTTATAGGATTAAAATAGTTTATGTTTTTAAGTGGAAGATATCTAGTTCCATATCATTCACTAGCATTAAAAGTGTAGTGTTTTGAAGCATGTTTTTTAACTCTTCTCTTATGGCTACAAATTTAAAGTGGAGTGGGCAGGGTTTTTTATCGTTACACTGTTTTAAACCTAAACCACAACCTGTATAAATAGAATCGCCATCTAACACTTCTACAACAGCACTTAAGTTTAATGTTTTCATTGCTTCAGTTTCTATAAAGAATCCACCGTGTGGCCCTTTAATAGCATTCACAATATTATTTTTTGTTAACTGCTGTAATATTTTAGCAGTAAAAGCTTGGGGAGAATCTATAGCTTCAGAAATAGTGGTGAGATTCACTTTATTTCCTATATGCGATTGCTGCGCTATAAAAATAGTAGCCCTAAGTGCGTATTCACAAGATTTCGAAAACATACTGATTGATTTAGACTACAAAAGTAAAACAAATAACTATAAAGGACAATAATATCTTTTATTATTTTATTAAAAATGTGCTCAAATTTTAATAATTAAACGGCTGTGTAATATAAAGTGATTTAAAGTTGGCATTTAGCGGTGTTTGCTATAATTTTGAAATCAGCAAGAGGTACCTTCTGGTATTGTTATTAGTTTTAAGAAATACAACCTATGAAAAACGAAAACCAAATAAAATGTCCTAATTGTGGCACTTCAATAGACGTTCAAGATATTTTATCGCACCAATTAGAAGAGGAAATAAAACAAAAATACCAATCGGAAATTGCCTTAGAGAAAAAGAAGTACGAAGCGCAAGAAGTAAAGTTGAAAGAGGAAAAGTTACGTTTTGAGCAAAAGAAAAAACAAGAAAATGAAATGTTTCAAGAACGTTTAGAGCTTCAAATGAAAGAAAGAAGCAAAATTCTTGAACTTAAGATAAAGTCCAAATTAACCGAAGAACAATCTGAGCAGTTTAAAGCCCTTCAAACGGAATTAAACGAAAAATCGGAACAGGTAAAAGAGTTAAACAGATCGAAAGCTGAAATTGAAAAATTAAAACGTGAAAAGGGAGAGTTAAAAGAAGCGGCTGAAGCTGAGGCGCAAAAAAACCTCAATGCTACTTTAATCGCTGAAAAAGAAAAAATAAGGAAAGCCGAAGAAGATAAAAACGAACTGCGTTTTAAAGAAATGCAAAAGCAATTGGAAGACCAAAAAAAGCTGACTGAAGAAATGAAGCGTAAGCAGGAGCAAGGTTCGATGCAATTACAAGGCGAGGTACAAGAATTGGCAATCGAAGAATGGTTAGCGGCAAAATTTCCTTTGGATACCATTGAGGAAATTAAAAAAGGCGCGCGTGGTGGCGATTGTATTCAAATTGTAAATACACGCACCGAGCAAAATTGTGGTAAAATTTATTATGAAAGTAAGCGTACTAAAGATTTTCAGCCCACTTGGATCGAGAAATTTAAAAATGATATTCGCGAAAGAGGGGCCAATATAGGTGTGTTAGTTACCGAAGTAATGCCGTCGGATATGGACAGAATGGGCTTGCGTGACGGTATTTGGATTTGTAATTATGACGAGTTCAAGGGGCTGTGTAATGTGTTGCGCGAATCGATTGTAAAAGTAAATTTGGCCATTAGCAGTCAGGAAAATAAAGGTGATAAAATGCATATGTTGTACGATTATTTAACCAGCAATCAATTTAAAATGCAAATTGAAGCTATTGTTGAAGGGTTTACCTCTATGAAAACAGCTCTAGATAAAGAAAAACGAGCGATGGGACGTCTTTGGAAAGAACGCGAAAAACAAATTGAAAAAGTGACTGCCAATACTATAGATATGC
>JAGPVI010000249.1 GCA_018067115.1 Bizionia sp.
TTTGCGCCATTATTCAGCATTAAGTTTCACCCTAAAGGGCGAGTTCCTCAGCGGTTGGAAAAAGTATCTATTCTGAGGGCACCTTTAGGTGAGGTAAAAGGGGGAAAATAAAAAAATATTCAACCAGTTCCTCGCTCGTAAACTTTCCCTTTATCGCGCTAACAATTAGTTGTTTTTCGGAGTTGTTGAGCTCTAAATGATTTACGAAATTCAACCCATTCACCTATGCTATGAGAAGTTGTCATCGTTTTAATAAAATTTTTATCATTTTCAGAAAGATTCTGCGCAATCTTCCACCTCATAGTGCAGTACCCTTTAATCATCGACGAAGCAAATACAATGCATGTTTCGATTACTAAAAACAAAAGAGACATAGTATTAATATGACGCAATTCAGACCCATCAAGGACCATATCTACACCAAGGCTATAAGAGTGCGTGCTATTCGAAAATAATTTGTATATTCCACTTTCAATGTTAGCTGGTATTGCCTCATGTTTTTTATCATCCCCACTAAAAAAGAATGCACTTTTTCCAGTTATAACCCTTCTTTTTTCTTTTTGATTCAATGATAAAAAGTATGGGTCTTCGATTAATCTATTTTCTAGCCACTCTTTAATTCCACTAAAATACCCAAAATGATTATCCTCGCGGTCACCAAACCCTAATCTTCTTAAAATTCTTGAAGTTTCATGCGAACCATGGAAGTCATATAACAAATACCTAAACTCAAACATGTGATTAGTAACACCTCGTCCACACAGATAGTAATAAACATTATGATGCTCCATAATCATTCTCGATACTGAAGCAAGAGCTGCAAAGTCAATTCGAGTTTCACTTTCCATTAGCACAAGAACAGACTCTAGATGCAGCAATAACTTAGGGTAAAGCAGTTCTGCAATTACTGCTCTTGGGGTTGATGGGTGTTTGTACCCTTCGTCTTTACGTTTAACTAATAATTTACGTGCAATACTTTTAATACGTTTTAATTCTTCAATTCTATAAACTGGTTCTTCCATAATAAAAGCTAACGTTTGAGTTCAGTGTCGGAGCAAAAGCACAATTTTTGTGCAGTCAGCTGTAACGAATTATTATGCATTTAAACGTCAAAACTAGAGAAAATGCATGCATCCAGTATGCATGGGTATATTTCAAGTTTTGCTGCAATTTCTTGCAGCCCCTCCTGTATCAAGTAGTAAACAGTCAGATCACTTAGTGCGGATGCATACGGCACAAAGGTGCAGCCAAGTTTTTTCATAGTTCTTGTTACTCGACTGTCGAGCGGAATTTCATATCTTGATAGACCCAACCATTGAATGAAGTTTCTAGACTGCTTTGGCCCAAGCCCAGGGAATGTCTTTGCGATATTGTTAGCGACTTTCCGTTCTTTAAGTTTTGTCGTGTTTTTTTGAATAGTTTCCAATTCACTCTTAAGGTCACGCCATCCACCAGACTCAAGGTATTCAATAATTTTTGATAGGTTATCTGCCATAACGTTTGATCTTCTGAGCCCCACATTGGATAGCTCAGAATAAATAAATTGCTTTTTGTCACTATGTTTAAGGCAGGTCTTGTATGTAAGTGCAGGGCTATTTGAATTGAGGAATTTACTCACATTTGAGTTTGGCCCTGAGCGCTGTTGTGTTGTTACTTGGCAACCAACAAGTACGTGCCATATTCTTTCAGAAGAAAGATCTACTTTACGCCTCGTTATGTTTCTGCTTTTTCTATCTTTGACGAAATCGTTGGCAATATTTGCGTTTACAAATTCACGCCACTTATCCAATGAATCGTTATTAATCTCCCATTTAAGACGCATATCACCCTCGTGATGCATAACGGCTACCATAGCTTGTACTAGTTTTTTGCGTGTTCATGTTGGTTGCGTTGTTATGTTTATTTAACTCGTTTAACCATATCTTCAACTATATCCGTCTTTCTGTAACCATCAGTGAAGCTCCAACCAGTAAATATTTCCCAAAGAAATCTACAGAAGGACTTGATCTCATCATACTCAGGCTTGGTTGACTCCATACGATGAATTATGTGAGATAGACTATTTAGAAACCGAAAGACTTCTTCCTCGTGTATATCTATGGCGCTTTTTACGAACTTAATCTCATCATTCAGAACTCTAAGTTCATATAGAATTTCATTTAAATAATACTCATTGTTTTGAATTCCATTTGCCACAGTTTCCCATCTATTTTCATTTTTAAAATAACGCCTAAATTCTTTTTGATCTAAAAGCATTTCTCTGTGCTCATATTCTTGGGAGTTACTAAGTATAAGAAACGTGTCTATACAAGATTTCTTGAAAGTCTGATATTGCCTTTCCATGCTTCTATAGACGCGCCCCTTTTTTTGTTGCCCAGGTAAATACACAACAATAAAGTAGAAAATCGCACTAATAACGAACCCCACGCTCAATGTGTTAATAAGTAAAGAATATTGGTTATTAGGGGTGGTTGCCACGACTATAAATAAGCATGCCGCGGTTGAGGCAATCAAAAACAAAATTATTTTCTGTTCAGGCATTAGTTATCCAAGTGGTACTAAAAACATAACTAGTAATTATGACCACATACCATAAGTTTCATTTAAGAGAAAACCGTCCTCTTAATTTAACTAAAACAAGAACGAATTTTCCATGTCATTATTTTTAGCCCCTAAGAAAGTGGGCAGTCTTACTAACAATACCACCCAATAGATTGCGCTTGCTAGTTTTTTTTATTTAGCATTTTTCCAAACAAAGATGCTTTTTGTTTGTTCGTACGCTTCTTTAAAGGTGGTGGTTTTGATCGTCTCCATCAACTCGTCGAGCTTGAATTTACGGTGATGTTCGTACTCCACACCAACCTGTTGCATATTCGCAAGGCCGGTTTCTTTTGCGTGTTCTTCAAAACCTTTGTTTTTCCAAAAGAATGCACCCGGCATGGTGGTGGGAATAACCAGGGCAA
>JAGPVI010000252.1 GCA_018067115.1 Bizionia sp.
TTAAACACGACTGGAAACGTAGACGATACTTATGTAGATATTAACACACTAAATTTTAAAATCGACAAGGATGTTTTTAAAGCTTCGGCGAGTTTAAAAAATCTAACTAAAAACATGTTGGTAAATGCTCATCTTGATGGAATTTTAAATTTAGCAAACATTTCGAAAGCATACCCTATAGAATTAGAAAACGAACTACAGGGAATTATAAAAGCCAATGTAAATACTAGCTTCGATATGAAGGCTATAGAAACAAATGCTTACGACCGTATTAAAAACAACGGTCGTGTAGAGCTTAGTGACTTTGTTTTCTCATCGGCAGATATTGTAAACCCAATAGAAATTTACAAAGCGGAAATCAATTTTAAACCTGGCACTATCACTTTAGATAATTTTAAAGCAAAAACAGGCCAATCGGATTTAGATGCCACCGGAACCATTAATAATTTATTAGGCTTTGTATTAAGTGATAAAAAATTAAAAGGAAATTTCAACGTAACATCCAATCGTTTTGTAGTTAGTGATTTTATGATTGAGGGGGGACCAAACCAACCGGTAAACCAAAGCGCAGAACCAGCAACGTCACTTAAAATCCCTGCATTTTTAGATTGCAATATAAATGTCAATGCAAAAACTGTTGTGTACGATAATATTACGCTAACCAATGTAAAGGGAGCACTAGCCCTACAAGACGAGCAAGCGATGTTAAACGATATGTCTTCGGAGGTCTTTAAAGGAAACTTAACAATGAGTGGTTCTATCGATACAAGACAGAAAACCCCTAAATTCAATATGGATTTAGGAATGAAAAATTTCGATATTTCAGAGTCATTTAACGGGTTAGATATGTTAAAAAATATTGCACCAATTGCCAAAGCATTACAAGGCAAACTGAATAGTGCAATTACACTGTCTGGTGATTTAGGAGATGACTTCACTCCTATTATGAGTACAATTTCTGGAGGTGCCTTAGCGGAATTACTAACCACTAAAGTTGAACCTAAAAACGCAAAATTATTTTCTGCCTTAAACGGAGCACTTGGTTTTATAGATTTTGATAATTTAAATTTAAATGATCTTCAAACAAGCTTAAAATTTGAAAATGGTAAAGTGAGTATCTCCCCATTTAATTTAAATTATAAAGACATCGGGATTACAGTTGATGGTTCTCATGGTTTCGACCAAACAATGAATTATAATGCTGTATTTAATGTTCCGGCAAAATATTTAGGAAGTGATGTTAATAGACTTATTGGGAAAATTAATGATAATGAAGTAAATAAGATTTCAATCCCTATTACTGCAAGTATAAACGGTACCTTTACAAATCCTAAAGTAAATACCGATTTAACAAGCGGTGTTAAAAATTTAACTCAGCAGCTTATTGAAATTGAAAAGCAAAAGCTAATTAATACTGGGAAGGATAAAATTAAGGATATGATAGCTAACGCAACTGGAGGTCAATCGGCATCTACTAAAGATTCTACAACCACCCAGAATAATGCGCCAATAAAAAACGCTATTAAAGATATTTTAAGTGGAAATTCTAGTTCTGGACAAAACACAACAAAGGATTCGACAGTGACCACTAATAACCCAGTAAAGGATATTTTAAACCTTTTTGGAAAGAATAAAAAGAAAAAACAACAGGGTGAGCAAACAACAGTGAAAGACACTGTAAATTAAATATGTAATACATTAAAATAATACTTCACTAAATTATGTGGAGTAAAATGTAAAGCATATCTTTGCAACCTAAATTTAAGAACACACATAATTTACGCATATGTTAAGAATTGAAATTAAAGACGGAGAAAATATAGAACGTGCATTAAAACGTTACAAAAGAAAACACAGAAACATTAAAGTAATGCAAAACTTAAGAGAGAACCAGTTCTTTACTAAGCCTTCTGTAAAAAATAGACGTAAGATTCAAAAAGCATCTTATATCCAAGGATTAAGAGACGCAGAAAACGTATAAACGTTTTCTAATATTTATAATATATAAAAAACTTCGTATTTTTTAATACGAAGTTTTTTTCGTTTATAGAACTGAAATAGTTACAACTAGACCTTCATTGCTTCTAATGTTAAAAACGGTATCGTCTTCAAAAATAAGATACTGTCCTTTTATACCTTTTAGAACGCCTTGATACTGTTGTTGCTTTTCTATGTTTAAACTTTTTGGTTTTATTGGGTAACGCAAAACCGGGAATTCTATTTCGGTTTCTGTATTCGTTTCAATATAAAAATCTAGGGCTTCTGCAGGAATAAACTGTTTTAGTTTTTCTCTCCAAGTAATTAGGTTTTCGTCTTCAATATCATTCTTAAGCATTTTACGCCAATTGGTTTTATCTGCTACATAGTCCTTTAAAGCAACCTCGGTAATACCCGCTAAATACCTATTAGGAACCTCAACAATCTCGATAGCTTCGTGTGCACCTTGATCTATCCATCGTGTTGGCACCTGACCTTTTCGGGTTACCCCTACTTTTACATTACTAGAGTTTGCCAAATACACGATATGTGGCGTAAGCTGTACTTTCTTTTCGTATTCTAAATCGCGATCTTCCTCATCTAAATGCGCCCTACTTAATTCTGGCTTAATAATCCAGTCTGCCGCTTGCGGAACGTCGAAAAAACAACTTTTACAAAACCCTTGCCTGTAGATAGGTTTGTCTAAACTACAATTCAGACACTGGTGTTTAACAAACTCAATTTTAATGCTTTTGTTTAATAGTTGATTGAAATTTATAAAATCATTTTCGAAAACTAAATAGTATTGAACCGGCTTCGCATATTCAGTTTTCATTTTAGTGAGAACACCTTGGTAG
>JAGPVI010000253.1 GCA_018067115.1 Bizionia sp.
TTGTGTAGATGCTTTTAAGGATTTACGATATTCATTTTCTTTATTATCAGGACATGCCATTAAAGTACTTATCCCGTGATTAAAGCGAATAAGTCCATTTTCAGAAAAAATAACACCGCCTAAACCATTGCACCCGCTAAAGCCAGAATACGTTTTGTTTTGTGTGTTTACAGTTAAAGTTGGTAGTTTCTCGTTAAAATTGGATATAGAAACGGGAGTATTATTTATAGACTCCAAAACCCAAGTAGCACCCAAACGATTATCTAAAATATAATTACCAAAACCTTCAAAAGTTTTTGAAGCAGCATCCATATTATCAATAAACTCAACTGTTGTTTTGTACTCTGGTTTATTTTCAATTTCATCGGGTAACTTTTGAGTAATAGTAATAACCACTTCACCTAAAGCCGAGGTCCCTTTGTAACGTTTTATATTGGCATCTGCTGCACGATTAATTGCAGGTGTTTTAATTTTAAAATTCTCGAAAGTACTGTCTTCCGATGAAAATGAAATAAACTGATTCGAAATATCTAGCGTCCATATAGAATCCGAACCAAAACCAATAAAGTAAGTAGATAGAGGTTTTGTAAGATCACTATCACTTGTTTTTTTCTTGTTAATTTCCGATTGCGTCGTGTTTTCGGAAGGCGCGGTTGTATCGTTTTTACAATTAAAAAGAACTGCGAAAAGAGTACACGTAATAACGGAAGCTAGAGATTTGTTCATAAAAAGCTATGGGGAATTATAATGTGTTTATTGTTTTTCTAATGGCTACTAAGTTAGATAATAAGTGTTCCAAATTATCTAAGTGCAACATATTAGCACCGTCACTTTTTGCATTTGCAGGATCGAAATGTGTTTCTATAAACAGGCCATCCACATTATTTACTATCCCGGCACGGGCAATTGTTTCTATCATATCTGGTCTGCCGCCTGTAACACCAATACTTTGATTTGGCTGTTGTAGCGAGTGGGTAACGTCTAGAATTGTTGGTGCATATTCGCGCATTGTTGGGATACCTCTAAAATCGACAATCATATCTTGGTAGCCAAACATTGTCCCGCGATCGGTAATCCATGCTTTATCATTTCCAGCATCTTTTACTTTTTGTACGGCGTGTTTCATAGCCTCCGGACTCATAAACTGTCCTTTTTTAAGGTTTACCACTTTTCCTGTTTTTGCGGCAGCGACTACCAAATCTGTTTGGCGCACTAAAAATGCAGGAATCTGTAAGACGTCTACATACTGCGCAGCAAGAGCAGCATCGCTAATTTCGTGAATGTCGGTAACAGTCGGTACATCAAATTTTTCGGAAACCTTTTTAAGAATTTCTAAGGCTTTTTCGTCGCCAATACCGGTAAAACTATCAATACGGCTACGGTTTGCTTTTTTAAAACTGCCTTTAAAAATAAAAGGAATTTGTAATGTATTGGTAATCGTTAATACTTTCTCGGCAATGCGATAGGCCATTTCTTCGCCTTCTATAGCACAAGGGCCACATAATAAAAAGAAGTTATTGCTATCGGTATGTTTTATTTTCGGAATATGTTGAAGTGTCATATGATTTTTTTTATAATACTACAAAGATAGTATTTGTAATCGTACTGAAAACTTTTTTTAAGGCAGAAAAATGACTCAATTTTAGTCCCGCATTAGCGATAGTAGCGGCATCCTTTTTAACGCTTTAAAGCATTAAGGCTTAAAAAGATATAGTGAATAGCGCGGTCCTTTTTTTTGATAAAAAAACAGGGAATGCTATTAATAAAAAAAATATATTATTTATTCATTTTTTATAACTAACTTTGCACCCTTAAAAAAAGGCACCAATATATGGCTAAAATAATAAATATCGCAATTATTGCACACGTAGATCACGGGAAAACAACAGTGGTAGACAAGATTATGTACCATTGTCAACTGTTTCGTGAGAACGAAAATACGGGAGATTTAATTCTTGATAACAACGATATCGAGCGAGAGCGTGGTATTACTATTACGTCTAAAAACGTATCTGTTATCTATAAGGATACTAAAATTAATATTATCGATACTCCTGGTCACGCCGATTTTGGTGGTGAAGTTGAACGTGTTTTAAATATGGCCGATGGTGTTGTTTTATTAGTAGATGCTTTTGAAGGGCCAATGCCACAGACGCGTTTTGTACTTCAAAAAGCAATTGACTTAGGGTTAAAACCTTGTGTTGTTATTAATAAAGTAGATAAAGAAAACTGTACTCCGGAAGAGGTGCATGAAAAAGTGTTTGACTTAATGTTCGAATTAGGAGCAGAAGAGTGGCAGTTAGATTTCCCTGCAGTTTACGGTTCAGCTAAGAATAACTGGATGAGTACTGATTGGAGAAATGAAACGGATAATATTGAGCCATTATTAGATATGGTTATCGAGCACGTACCAACTCCAAAATTTGATGAGGGTACAACGCAAATGTTAATAACATCTCTAGACTTTTCTTCGTTTACAGGTCGTATCGCGATTGGTAGATTACAACGTGGAAGTTTAGTGGAAGGACAACAAATTTCGTTAGTAAAACGTGATGGGTCTATTAAGAAAGCAAAAATTAAAGAACTTTTTATATTTGAAGGTTTAGGCCGTAAAAAAGTAGAGAGTGTACAAACAGGAGATATTTGTGCTGTAACAGGTATTGAAGGTTTTGAGATTGGTGATACTATTGCTGACCTTGAAAACCCTGAAGGATTAAAATCGATTGCGATCGATGAGCCTACAATGAGTATGTTGTTTACAATTAACGATTCTCCTTTCTTTGGAAAAGATGGAAAGTTTGTAACGTCTAGACATATTAAGGAGCGCCTAGAAAAAGAATTAGAAAAAAACTTAGCACTTAGACTTGGTGAAACAGGAAGTGCCGATAAATTTATGGTGTTTGGCCGTGGGGTTTTACACTTATCGGTATTAATTGAAACTATGCGTCGTGAGGGTTACGAATTACAAATTGGGCAACCACAAGTAATTATAAAAGAAATTGATGGTGTTAAATGTGAACCTATCGAGGAATTAACTATTGATTTACCAGAAAGTTTATCGGGTAGAGCTGTAGAATTTGTTACTATGCGTCGCGGTGAAATGCTAAGTATGGAAGCAAAAGGAGAACGTATGATTTGCGAATTCTTAATTCCATCTCGTGGTATTATTGGTTTACGTAACCAATTATTAACAGCAACTGCCGGTGAGGCTATTATGGCACACCGTTACAAAGAGTACCAACCTTTAAAAGGTGATATTCCAGGACGTATTTCAGGATCTTTAGTATCTATGGAAAACGGAACAGCGATTCCTTATTCTATCGATAAATTACAAGATAGAGGTAAGTTCTTTGTAGAGCCAGGAGAAAATATTTACGAAGGTCAAGTAATTGGTGAGAACTCTCGTCAAGATGATATGGCTGTAAATATTACAAAAGCTAAAAAACAGAGTAACGTACGTTCTTCGGGAGCAGATGATAAAGCGAAAATTGTACCAGCAATTAAATTCTCTTTAGAAGAAGCTTTAGAATACATCCAAAAAGATGAGTATGTTGAAGTAACACCAAACCATTTACGTTTACGTAAAATATGGTTAAAAGAAACAGATCGTAAACGTAACAAGATTGTTTAATTTACAGATACTGTAACATTTTTAAAAAGAGGAACTCTAGCATAGAGTTCCTCTTTTTTTTATTTAACTTAGATTTATATCCTATGTGATGGGGTGTTCTATGCTAACTTAAATTAAAATGAAATGGAGTTATTTGGAATTACAGGTACAGAATATGTAGGGTATTTGGCTTCAATTATGGTCTTGTTATCTTTTACAATGAAAGATGTTGTGAAACTTCGTTTAGTAAATATGATTGGTTGTTTCTTATTTGTAGTGTATGGCTTTTTAATGCCATCGTTACGTGTGGGACTGCCCGTAATTATTGCTAATGGTGCTATATTTTTAGTTAATTTTTATTTTGCTGTTTTAAAACGACCTAAAGTAAATGTTGAGTAATTATAAATCTAAGTTTTATTTTGAATTTCCTCATTCATTTTTCTGTTATAAATAGTATAGATTGAGAAACTTTCTAATTAAATAAATACTATTATTCCTAATAAATTGAGTACTTTCAACCTTTAAAACCTAATATCAAAACACTATTTTTTTAGTACTACCATACCAGTCCGAACACAAGGAGCTTTGGAATAATTTTATCCATAAAGCTAAGAACGCCACATTTTTATTCCATCGTGATTTTATGGAATATCATAACGACCGTTTTGTTGATGCTTCGCTATTGATTTTTAAAAATGAAAAACTAATAGCTGTTTTTCCTGCGAATAAAGTTGAGAATACAGTAATCTCTCATCAAGGATTAACGTATGGCGGATTACTTTTTGATTCCAATTTGAAATTTAATCATGTTTTAAACATTTTTAAAGTTGTACTGAAGCATTTGTCCGACGCAAATATAACTACCTTAGGCTTAAAATTATTACCCAATATATATGCGAGTTCACCCAACGACGAGCTTAAGTATCTTATGTTTATCCTGCAGGCAAAATTAGAACGACGAGATGTGCTATCGGTGATACAGCTTTCGGAAGTGGTAAAGCGGTCTAAAGATAGGAAAGAAGGCTATAAACGCGGACTTAAAATGGGCTTGGTTGTAAAAGAAGAACAGCAGCTTAAGACGTTCTGGAAAGATCTTTTGGAAGTGAATTTAAAAGAAAAGTACAAAACAAAGCCGGTGCATAGTTTAGAAGAAATTCAGCAATTAAAAGCTGTTTTTCCAAATGCAATTCGTCAATTTAATGTATATTATAACCATGTATTAGTTGCTGGTACTACTATTTTTGAAACCGAGCACGTGGCACACTCTCAATACATATCTGGAAATCAGGACAATAATAAATTAGGAAGTTTAGATTTTCTACATTGTTACTTAATAGATACCGTTTTTAAGGATAAAAGGTATTTCGATTTTGGTATTTCTAACGAAAATGCGGGTAAAAACATAAACTCAGGATTATTATATTGGAAAGAAGGTTTTGGTGCGCGAGCGATTACTCAAGATTTTTATAGTATACAAACCAATAAGCATACCCTTTTAGATGCCGTATTATTATGATTAAATTTTTAGACTTACACAAAATAAATGCACGATTCGAGTCGCAATTTCAAGAACAATTTCAGCAATTTTTAGATTCTGGACATTATGTTCTAGGTAACGGCGTGTCGCAATTTGAAACCAATTTTGCTGCTTATTGTGGCTCTAACCAAGCAATAGGGGTTAGCAATGGTCTAGATGCATTATTGCTTATTTTTAAAGGCTATTTAGAATTAGGTGTTTTGCAAAAAGGAGACGAGGTTCTTGTGCCTGCAAATACATATATCGCTTCTATAATTGCTATTATTAATTCTGGACTGAAACCTGTTTTTGTAGAACCAAATATTTCAACTTTCAATATAGAACCTTTAGCAATCAAAGAGCAATTAACACCTAAAACCAAAGCGATTTTAGCAGTTCATTTATACGGACAATTATGTAATATGGAAGCTATAATCTATATGTGTAAAACACATAATTTGCTTTTAATAGAAGATGCCGCACAAGCGCACGGAGCTCAAGATGATAACGACGTTCGTGCAGGTAATTTTGGAGACGCCGCAGCATTTAGTTTTTACCCTAGTAAGAACCTTGGTGCACTAGGAGATGCTGGTGCTGTTACCACTAATAATGAAGAGCTAGCAACTGTAATTAAGCAACTGCGTAATTATGGAACTTCTTCTAAATACGTTAACGAACGCGTAGGTTTTAATAACCGATTAGATGAGATACAAGCGCGATTTTTGGATGTTAAATTACAAAGTCTAGACAGCGATAATGATAAAAGGCGTGCTGTTGCCAAACAGTACTTACAGCATATAGAAAATAAAAAAGTTACATTGCCTTACTACAATGGAACTAAAAACCACGTGTTTCACTTATTTGTAGTTTTGGTACAAAATCGCGATGCATTTATAAAGTATTTAAAAGATAATGGAGTAGAAGCGGCGATACATTATCCTGTTGCACCACATCATCAAAACGCATTAAAAAAATATAACACATTGTCTTTGCCAATCACCGAAAAGATTCATAGAAACTGTGTGAGTTTACCTATTAGTCCTGTAATGGAAGCTTTTGAAGTGGAGAGAATTATAAGCCTCGTAAATGCCTATTAATTGAAAAACATAATTAAATATTTAAAGACGAATGTTTTAATTAAGATCGCATCGCTTAATTCCATTTCTGTACTTATTAAAATCTTAGCAGGGTTTTTAACTTCAAAATTTATCGCCATTTTTCTTGGTGCTGAAGGCTTGGCGCTAGTCGGAAACTTAAGAAATTTTGTTAGTGTAGCACAAAGCTTTTCGGTCTTAGGGCTTTATAATGGCGTGATAAAGTATGTCGCACAATTTAAAAATAATACAGCAGAGTTAACTAAGACGCTATCTACGGCTTATTTTTCGGGAGTGTTTGCTACCATTGTAGTGTCTATTCTCTGTTATTTTAATGCTGAAACTTTAAGTCAGCATATTTTTCAAGAGTATTATAATTTCGCCTATGTTATAAAAATATTTGCTGT
Source organism: Bizionia sp. (assembly GCA_018067115.1). Classification (GTDB taxonomy): domain Bacteria; phylum Bacteroidota; class Bacteroidia; order Flavobacteriales; family Flavobacteriaceae; genus Bizionia. The sequence goes on from JAGPVI010000253.1 coordinate 6,628, forward strand.
CGCACTTCCGTTTTACGCACTTAATACACTCATTTTTGTCATTTTAAACGGCTTGTCTAAGTTTAAATACCTTATTTTTTTTAATGGTGTAGGGCAAATTTTAGGGGCCTCGATAACTATTTTATTAATTTGGCAGCGGCAATTGGAAGGAGCTTTAATAGCAGTCGTAACGACAGAAGCTTTGCTGCTGTTAATTACGGGTATTGTTGTTATAAAAGAAAAACAATATCTCTCTTATTTTAAGCTAAGTCAATTTAGCTTTAAAGTCGTAAAACAATTAAGTTCTTATTCTGGGATGGCTTTATTTTCGGCACTTTTAATTCCATTTGTGGCCATAAGTATTCGTACGTACATTATAGATACTGTAAGTTTGGAAGATGCTGGTATGTGGGAAGCTATTACACGTATTTCTAAATATTACCTCATGTTTGTAGCGTCCTTATTAACGCTGTATGTGTTACCGCGTTTTTCTGAAGTAACAACCGATAAAGGGTTTAGAAAAGAGGTGTTTCATTTCTATAAAACCATAATGCCAATTTTTGGGTTAGGACTTATTCTCATTTATTTTTTACGACATTTTATAGTTCAGATTTTATTTTCCAAAGCCTTTGCTCCCGTAGAAGATTTGTTTTTATGGCAATTACTAGGTGATTTTGTAAAAGTATTATCATTGGTTATCTCGTATCAGTTTTTAGCAAAGAAAATGTTTTGGCATTATATATTAACGGAAGCATTTTCACTTATAGTATTGTATTTTTCAAGTCTATATTTTATAGATTATTATGGCGCAAAAGGTGCAACAATAGCGCATTTTGTAACTTATGTGTTGTATTATATTGTTGTACTGGTTGTTTTTAGTACGTCGTTATTTGGTAATAAACGGGAAAGAGAAGTAATCGAGTAACAGGCTTTTATATGACCAAACCGGTTGGTAGTTCCACAAACAGACGTGATAAAAATCTAGGTATCGCTATTTAATTTCCATTGATTAACGTATCGCTCCGCGATGGTAATGTAATGGTGTTCTTTTTCTACAAAAGCGCGAGCGTTTTTAGAAATTTCTTTAATTTTTTCTGGGTTTAAAATAAGCCATTCTAATTTTTCGGCTATATGTTTAGCATCTGGGAGCGCATTTATTGCTACGGTATCTTCTTCTAAATCATAAAGCTCTAACCATTCTTTTTCTGCTCCCGTAAACACGACTTTTCCTTTTGCCATAGCTTCCAAAGCATTAATTCCTTGGTCGTAGGCGTAGACTTGATCCAATAGAATATGAGCGTCGTTAAACGCATTAATGTAGTCTTTATAGGGTAAACTCCTAACGGTTACAATGTCAATTTTACCCGAATATTTTTCTTGTACTATTTTTAAGGCTTCTTCAAAAATATCATTGCCTTTTTTATAATAATTATTGTTATTAATACCATGAAAAATAGTAATCTTACCCGAAATATCTAGTGGTATAAACTTAAGTTTATCGGTATTTATAGGATTAGGTATCAATCCTAAATAGTGACTGTTGTTTTTTAAGGGGATATGGTAATCTAGGTCGGACGCGATAACACCTTTAATATTGCGATAGATAAATTTGTGCATCGCATAGTACGGGGGAGTGAGGTACATTAATGCGTGCCAAAATGCTTTTTTATTTCCTTTTTCACCTCCTTTATTCTCAAAATAGGGCGTTAAAATAGAGTATCTAAATTTCTTATCTGCTGCATATTTCACACTCACATAATCCGTTCCACACGACAATAAAAAGACGTTTTTATTACGATCGAATATAAATTGTAAAAGTTTGGTTTCAGTCTTTGGGTAAGCTTTAAACGGACTTTCATTAATGAGTTGTACAACATCGTAATCGGTAAGCTGTTCTTTAAAACTATTAAACTGGCGTTCTATATCTCGCGAAGTAATATCAATTTTAGTGAGTTTATTAATAACACGACGTATTGTGAAAGCGAGACCAGAAGTATAACGCAATTTAAATTTAACGTCTACTTTAATGTTCTTAAACCCATCGCCGTTTCCAACTACAAGTGCCGTATGGCCCAGTGCTTCTAAGCCTTCTTTTAAAGTATAATGTAAAGCGCTGTATTCTCCTAATAATAAGATTTTCATTCACTATATTTGTTGAAACGTCAATAAAAATAGATGAATTGCGGTAATAAAAAAAAGATTTGCATCATTGTTTCTTCATTAGGGAAAGGAGGTGCTCAAAAGGCATCGGCGACCCTATCAAAAATGCTTTTTAATCAAGGTTACAACGTTCATATTGTTAGTGTTTTAAACCATATTGACTATTCTTATAAAGGCACTTTATTTAATTTGGGAGCGTTAAAAGATAATGACAACTCTGTAATAGGACGTTTTAAACGGATGATGCTTTTAAAATCTTACTTAAAGGAGCAGAATTTTGATGTTTTAATAGATAGCCGATCCCGGCCAGGTAGTTTAAAGCAATTCATTATTTCTAATTTTATTTATAACAAAGCCAAAGTTATTTACATTGTAGGTAGTTATAATTTGACAACCTATTTCCCGAAATCTAAAGTATTCGCTAAGGTTTTATACGGTAAAGCTTTTAAGATACTTGCGGTTTCTAAGGAGATTAAAGAGAAATTAGAAAAGACGTATCACTTTAAAAATGTGGAGTATATATACAATGCGTTACCCATAAGTGAACGTGCGAATTCTTCGACTATTGGGTCTTCTTATATTTTAGCTTTTGGAAGGTTGGTAGATAAAGTTAAAAATTATACGTTGCTTATTAATGCGTATAAAGCTTCTGTTTTAGTGCAGCGGAAAGTTAAACTTGTTATTTTAGGTTCGGGAAAAGATGAGCGTTATCTGAAGGATTTAGTTCTAAAATTAAACTTAAATGAATATATTACATTTGTTCCTTTCGTTTCGAATCCTCAAAATTATGTTGAGAATGCAAAAATGGTGTGTCTAACGAGTAGGTATGAGGGGTTTCCTATGGTTTTATTAGAATCTCTATCGGCCGGAACACCCGTTGTTTCAGTGGATTGTAAGTCGGGACCCAAAGAGATTATTGTTAATGAATACAATGGGCTTTTAGTAGAAAACAACAACGTAAGTGCTTTTGCCGAAGCCTTGAATAGAATGATTGAAGATGAAGTGTTGTATAACAATTGTAAGGCAAATTCTAAAAAAAGTGTGGAGAAGTTTTCAATAGAAACCCTTTCTAAACAATGGAATACTTTAATTGAAAGTGTTTAAAAAATGAAAATATAAATGAAAAAAAATACTATTCATTCGGTATCTATTATAGAGATTCCTAAAATAATTGATGAAAACCGAAGAGGTAATTTATCTGTTATAGAAAAAAATATTTTACCTTATAAAATAGCGCGCGTGTATTATTTGTATGATGTTCCTAGCGATGCACATCGTGGAGGGCATTCGCATATTGCGTGTAACGAGTTTTTAATTCCTATTAGTGGTAGTTTTGATGTGGTTCTTAAAGATGGCGAATCTAGAAGAACGGTGACCTTAAATAAACCCAATAAAGGACTTTTAATTGTGCCTGGTATATGGCGAGAGTTAGAAAATTTTTCTTCGGGAGCTATTTGTTTAGTACTCGCGTCTCATGAGTACGAAGAAGCCGATTATATTAGAGATTACAATGAGTTTTTAGAACATAAAATTAGCTAGCTTCAGTAGCGTGGAAGCACATAAAACTAATGCGGTACAGTTGTAATAGAGTAATATTTGGATTATTACCTGTAAGTTGTTTTTGCATTACAGACTTAAAAGTTTTATAAAACCAACGGCCAACTATTGTTAAGTGGTATGTTTTTAAAGTAGTGAAAAGTTGGAGTAAATCGTTATCGTGCGATGTTATAACACCCTCTTTTTCTAGTTGTAAGAGAGTTAAAGCTGCGTGTTCCTTTTTCTTTAAATAGCTCTTGCTTTCTTCAATGCCTATATGATAGACTTCATTGTCTAAGTGTAAAACCTTACACTGGTGTTCTTTTAAAAGCGCACCAAATAAATTATCAAAACCATAACCTTTTTTCTGGTCCATAGCTTTATTAATCGTATTGAAAACGTTCTTTTTAATCAAGCAATTCGCAGAAATTATAATTTTAAAAGGTTTTTTATTACGAATGCTGGCAGGTACTTGCTCTTTAGTTTTTCCATATTTCCAACGTAACATTAAAGATTTTTCTGGTGGAGTATTATAATAATAGAATCCACCAAAAATAGCGTCGTAATCCGTAGAGAAGTACTTCAAATAATTGACTATAAATGTTGATTTTTTTGGCAGCACATCGGCGTCTAAAAATAGTAACCAATCGTATTTTGCTTTTTGAGCTAGAACTTGACGTGCTTTAACGCGCCCCTTATTTTCCTCGAGGCACAGAATAGAAGTATGCACTAAATGTGCTATCTCTTGGTTGGTTTGCGTACTGCCGTCTTCCAATACAATAATTTCAAAAGGAATACTAGTTAGCTCGAGCTGCTTATAAACGCTATTTACAAGGGCGGTAACCTTGTAGTTATATGTTGGGATTAATATAGAAATCATAGACTATTGCAAGTGTTAAAAATAGCCTTTTTAACTGTGCTTTTAAATAAAAATAGGGATTAATTTAGCTATTCATTTCGAAGATATTATGTTAAATTGCAATGTAGAATTTTAATAAGTTTAGACTTGGACATTCATAAAATATCAGACTTAATATATGCCGAAATCCTTAAAAATAAGGAGGCACTTACGGTTCAGTTTAATAAAACGAAAGTGGATATTGGTTTTTTTTATATCGATAATCTATTGCCACAAGAATTAGCTAAACACTGTTTTGAGGTTTTTCCGGATCCCGCGGAGATGCGTGAGTTAAAATCTATTAAAGAATACAAGCACGTTTCGGCACAGATGGACAAGCACCATCCGTTATTAGAAAAAGTGATTTATGCATTTCAAGATGAGAAAATCGTAAAGCTAATTGGCGAAATTTGCGGTATTGAAAAATTGTATCCAGACCATTCTTTATATGCCGGAGGGTTGTCGGTTATGAGCAAAGACCAATTTTTAAATCCCCATTTAGATAATTCTCACGATGCCGAACGCGAGAAATGGCGTGTTTTAAACTTGTTATATTACGTCTCACCAGATTGGGAATCTGCTAATGGTGGTCATTTAGAGCTTTGGCCAGAAGGTCCTAAAAGAAATCCTATAATCTTAGAGAGTAAATTTAATAGATTGGCAGTAATGGCAACACACCAGACCTCATGGCATTCTGTGAATAAAGTGACCGTGCCAGCGAACCGATGTTGTATTTCTAACTATTATTTTAGTGATGTGCCTTTAAAAGAATCGGATAGCTTTCATATTACAAAATTTAGAGGACGCCCGCATCAAACGTTTACTAATTTGGTTTTAGATGTCGATGCCAACTTACGTATGCTAGTTAGAAAGGTCTTTAAAAAGGGCGTTCGGAAAAACCCTCATATTTATAAAAAGTAATCCACCGATTATGAAGCAGCGTTTTGAAATAGTTATTACTGTTACTATAGGATACCTATTGGCTATTTTTCAATATGCTTTTAATCGCAGTTTATGGCTTGATGAAGCAAAACTCGCTTTAAATATTATCGAGAAAAATTACTTGGAGTTGGCGCAGCCTTTACATAGTGTGCAAGTGGCTCCTGTTTTGTATTTATGGATCACCAAGTTTTTTACCATCCTTGTTGGTAATACTGAATATGGTTTACGTCTGTTTCCATTACTGTGTTTCTTTGTTTCAGTTGTGTTAATGGTTAAAGTGATACGACAGTTAACATCTAATCGCGCTATTATTTGGTTTGTTACTGCATTATTTTGCGTGTCTCCAAATCTTATTTTTTATGCCTCAGAAGTGAAACAATATGGCGTTGATGTAATGGTTGTTTTGTCGTTATTCTACCTTTTTATTAAACCTTATAAAGACAATAGAACTAAATTAATCACTTTAAGTGTGGTTGGAGCACTCTGTATATTTTTATCCAATATTTCGGTTATAATACTTTTTACAATTGGCCTTTACGTGTTGTTTTATCAGCGGAAAGCATTTAAGTCAATGCTTATTCCAGGTAGTGTATGGCTGTTGGCTTTTGGCGTTTATTATAGTTTGTTTGTTTATAATCATCCAAGTACAGAGGGAATGCAAGTTTATTGGGCAGCTGCGTTTATGCCTATCAATCCGTTCTCTTTCGAGTTTTGGCAATGGATTTTAGTGACATCACAAAGTGTTTTTAGCTACGTTTTAGGTGGCACGTCTTACTTCATTATTTATGGAACTATTAGTGGTGTATTTTTAATGGGGCTTTTTTATTTAATTAGGGACAGAGAGTATAAAATGTTGTTTTTTATAGGCGTTCCCGTAGCGATTCACCTTGTGCTATCGGCATTAAAGCTGTATCCGTTTTCAACACGACTTTTAATATATCAGGTGCCGTTATATGTGCTTGTTTTAGGGTATGGTTTGGGACGATTGTATTGTGATGGCATTAAGAGGCACAAAAAAGTACTTGTGACGGTAGTTACCGTATTTCCTTTTTTTTTATATGGGGCCATTTTAACTAGTAAATTGCCATATCAAAAAGAGCACGTAAGGCCCTTATATCAGTTTGTTTTGAAGGAAATAGCAGATAATGATAGCATTTATATATATTCTGGAAATAATAATGCGTACGAATATTACAGCAAAATAGGCGTTGCCAATTTTAAAAACACTGTGATTTTAGGTGAAGATAATCGAGAAGATTTTAGTTTACATAACCAACAACTAGCTACTTTAAAAGGGCGTGTATGGTTAGTTTTTTCTCACCGTTATAAATCTCAAATAACTAACGTCTTTGAGGATGATTATATATTAAACTACCTAAAAGATACTGGTGGAACGGTACTTAATAAAATTGAAAAAGAAAATGCCTCTTTGTATTTAATGCGTATAAATTAAACTTGAGGTTTTCTTTGTACGACCTCGAACACTTGGTTTTCATCGCATTTTAAAGTCTTACTCGGGTATTTTAAAAGCAATGCGTAATCGTGCGTCGCCATTAAAATAGTATTTCCATTCTTATTAATTTCCTGAAGCACTTCCATAATTTCTACACTCGTTTGCGGATCTAAATTTCCTGTAGGCTCATCGGCTAAAATAAGTTCGGGATCATTAAGTAAAGCGCGGGCGATAGCTATTCGTTGCTGCTCACCACCAGAAAGTTCGTGTGGAAATTTAAAACCGCTAGTTTTCATTCCTACTTTGGTAAGTACGCTTTCAATTTTATTTACCATTTCCATTTTATCTTTCCAGCCTGTAGCTTTTAAAACAAATAGTAAGTTGTCGTTTACCGTACGATCGGTTAGTAATTTAAAGTCTTGAAAAACAACACCTAGCTTACGTCTTAAAAAAGGAATATCTTTCTCTTTTAAGGTTTGTAAGTTGAAATCTACAATATGACCTTCACCAGATTTTAAAGGGATGTCTGCATAAAGTGTTTTCATAAAACTACTTTTTCCAGAACCCGTTTTACCAATAAGATAAACAAAATCACCTTTATTAATTTTTACATTAACATCGGATAAAACAAGACTGTCCCCTTGAAAAATAGAAGCGTCTTTAAACTCTAGAACTGTATTAGGCATCGTGTGTATTTCGTTTTTTAAGCTAAAAAACCGTAGACGGAATTCCTCTTAAATTAAGAGCACAAAGTAAACAATAATTGCT
>JAGPVI010000256.1 GCA_018067115.1 Bizionia sp.
CGAACAAAAAGCAGACGCATACACCAAAATAAAAACCTAATACATTACACTTCAATTATTTAAATATTTAACTTTTAAACCGGTTACAACTAGAAATAATATGACCAAATTTGGCGCTTATAAAATTTTACCTCATAAAAAACTTAATATAGAATACTACCGCGGTGAATTAAACATTGATGATTTAATCTATTTTAAAAAAATAGTGCGCCAAGATCCTAATTACAATTTTTATTGGAACACAATATTAGATTTAAGAGACTGTAAATTAATGATTAAATCTCCTGAAATTAAAAAGTTCGTTGATATCATGAAAGATGACTACAACACCTCTAAACCACGGAATTTAGCATTTTTATCCTCTAGTTCTAATGAAGTTGCGCTGTCTGTTTTATACACGTTAATAGTGAAAAGTTCCGGCATAAATTTTAATACTTTTAATGTATCTTCCATTGATACGCTCATTTTAAATTTTAGCGAAAATATAATAGAGAAACAGAAATTAGTTGCCATTTTAAATGAATTACAAACAACTACCAAAAACATATATACGCTAAAAACAAACAACTAAAACCAAAGCCTATAGTACGCTAAAACATTCTGGAACCCACCTCCACTAAAAATAATTGGTAGTTTTACTACCACCCCAATCCTGGTATTTCCAATACACCAGCATCACGTCTATTTAATAATTTAAATAGACGCCTCATCACATTTACACGTTTTAGCAATACATCACATCAACTAATTTCTATATTCGGTGCACTATTAATTAACAGCATGCCAAACCCTCTGTGCGCTTTTAGTATGTAATATTGATAGCATTAAAAAAAATCTACGCAGAAACAGCATATAAAGACATTAAAATATTGGTTTAAAGCTTATGTAACTAAAAAGTTAATGGTTAAAGAATTCGCAAATAAATTAATAAATCTGTCATATTTCGAAAACACGTGTCACTAAAGAAGTAGAGCTTAATAATGAAAGACATATAACCCAATGACAGAAACATTTGAACAACTACTTGAGAATAACAAAGATAAAATTTACAGAATTTGCAAAATTTATGCCCTCTCGCCTTTGGAACCTCAAGATCTTTTCCAGGAAGTGGTTTTTGCAATTTGGAAATCGCTCTCTACATTTAAAGGGCAATCGAATATTAACACTTGGATATATAGAATTACACTAAATATCTGTCTTCGCTCTAAACAAAAAGCAGAGAAAACTTACAATAACACACTGAAATTAGAAGCTATTAAATTTATTCCTATCGACATTCCTATTGAGAATAATCAGCAAGAAAAGTATACTGCTTTAACATTTTGTATCTCAAAACTGAACAAAGAGGATAAAGCGATCATTATCCTTTATTTAGAAGGATTGAAGTATAAAGAAATTGCTGAAATAACAAGGTTAACAGAGAATCATATTGCAGTAAAAATGAAAAGAATTAAAAAAATCCTTTTGGATTGTATAACTAATAAACTATAATAGTATGTGGAATAATGAACAGAAAGAAATTTGGCAAGACATTAAAAACACTTGGAATGACCAGCCACAATCCGAAAAAATTAATATTCAGGTATCTCAGTTATTACATGAATTTAAAAGTAAAGTAAGTCAATTTGAGAAGGACTCGATTAATTCTGATCTCGCTACTTTGAAGTTAAGTTGGGATAAAACCAAAAAAAATAAAATAAGTCAATTCGAAAAAGATTCAATAAATAAAGACATCAACACTATTATGACGTTTATAAAGAAGATATTAGATAAATTTAAGCGATAAAAACTACCACCCACAGCCCCATCTCATTTATTACTTGTGTCTAACCTACTCGTATAAATTGCTCACGCCTGTTCGCATAGCTCGGGTCTCGCAAGTTTTCTTTCTAGTTTTTAATTGCTAAATTAGGTTTTACCACGCAACAAACCCTATACAAGTAGAATTGACTGCAAGCTAAAAAAAAGAACATTACAACTGTATTACCCTAGGGCAATTTGATTTAAGGCATAGTGGCCTAAATTTGAAAATCTAATAAATAATACCAATGACTGCTATAGAATTTATTGAAACTTTAAAAATAATAGGCCAAGATTATTCGGGAGAAATCCCAAAGAGGGAAGTATTTTCTTTAGCAAAACACTATCAGAAAACTCCTGTAATCGAGGTGGTAAAATTGCTAAAAGATAAAAACGACAATCACAGACTTGGCGCAGTATCTATATTAGATTGGAAAGCCCGAAACAAGAAAACTCCCGAAGAAGAAAAGGAAGAAATATACCGGGCATATATTGACAATCATAACTGGATTAATAATTGGGGCTTGGTAGACAGAGCTGCACCTTATGTCGTTGGTGGCTATTTGCACAATAAGGACAAAAAAGAATTATACGATTTAGCACTGTCCAAAAACCCAATGGAACGAAGAACGGCAATTGTAAGTACTTATTATTTTATCAGAAAAAACGAAATAGAAGACACATTCAACATTGCCGAAATACTTGTTTATGATACTGACGACTATGTTCAAAAAGCTGTGGGCAGTTGGATACGGGAAGCTGGAAAGCAAAATGAAGAAAAGCTGAAAAATTTCCTCAATAAACACGCTGCTAGAATGCCAAGAATTACACTTCGATACGCCACCGAGAAATTGGATAAACAAACGAAAGCATATTATCTAAAGTTGAAGAAATAAGAGAAAGTGCCAACACGTAATTAAAACGAATTATATACTTTTTCAGTCTGAAATTTACAACTCCCTTATTTACGAGTTTTTCACCTTACTAAAGAATAAGTTATTTCTAGATTAGGTTGACATTAATTGAACTGCCCCATAAAATTAACCGCTAAGCCACGCAATTATTCTTATACCAAACGTTGTATGCCATTTAAGAAAAAGCCAGTTGGAAACAGGGGGTATAATTAATGGCTGATTCTTGCCTACTTGCAAAATTCCTCGCGGACTGTCAATCTGTAATTTATTTACTAACTTTAGTCCTTAAACCACGCCACTAATCATAGATAAAATCGTTGTAACACATTTATTCACAACCAAAATCTGTAATTAATCATTATGTTTAATTACTAATTCTATATGGAGATACTAACACAAGAATATAAAGAGCACTGGACTAAATTTAGCAAAGTTCTATTCAGGACACTATTCACTTACTTCCTTCTTTATATGCTACTTATGTTATTGAGTCCGCTTTTTGAAACCCCTTATCGATGGATTGGTAAAACCATTTTTAAAATAAACTACGAATATGCAGTAAATGGTAATGGTAGCGGAGATCACACTTTTGCTTATTTAAATTTATTTGTATCTGTAAATTTAACTTTTTTAACGACTCTTATTTGGACCATTTTAGACAGAAACCGCAAGAGTTACAATACGCTTTTATATTGGTTTTTAGTTTTTCTTCGTATTGTTTTAGTGGTTACAATGCTTATTTATGGTTTTGTAAAAATTTTTAAACTTCAATTTCCATCAGCTTCATTAACGCATTTACTAGATCCTTTATCTGATTTTTCACCTATGGGATTAGCGTGGACATATATGGGCTTTTCTAAAGGTTTTAATGTATTTGTTGGCTTCTTAGAAGTTCTAGGAGGTTTACTATTAATTCCTAGACGTACGCAAACACTTGGCTCATTTATAACCATTGGTGTAATGACCCAAGTAGCTGTGATGAATTTCTGTTACGATATTCCTGTAAAATTATTTTCGATTCATTTGGTATCAATGGCATTGATGATTTTTGCAACAGACCACAGATTTTTAAATGTCTTTATTAAAAATAAAGCTGTAGATGCCTATCATTATTACCACCCTTTTAAAAGCACAAAATATCATAAAGTAATTTTTTGGATTAAATCTATTGGCTTATTTATTCTTATTAGTTTTATATCATTTAATTTTTATACAACAGAAAGAAATAGAGGAAACAACAGAAAAAAACCTTTGCATTATGGCATTTGGGAAGCTACTAGTTTTGTTAAAAATGGAGACACACTACAACCTTTAATTACCGATAATTTTAGGTGGCGTTATCTTATTGTTGATATCAAAGAAGAAGCAACTGTGAAAACAATGGACGATATAAAACATCACTATAAATTTATAACAGATTCAGTCTCTCAAAAGATAATGGTATATAAAACCGATTCTGAATCTAACGATTATAATTTCTATTATCAAAGCCCAAATCCTGAATCACTTCAACTTGATGGCATTCTAGAATCTGACACGTTACATATTATATTCTCAAGAAAAAATCACGAAAAATTTAATTTAAACTCACGAGGCTTTAACTGGATTAACGAACGCCCTTATATTAAATAATACTATTTGCAATTAGAAACTACTTTAATACTAAAAATAATGTTACATAATAAAAGCGTGTAGTAACGCCTATAAAATTAATCGTTAGCAATAGCTTACTTGCAAAGATTATTATAAATTTTATGTATGTGTTTTATTGATGATGCGTAGTGCTCTATTTATATTCCCGTTTATAACTGTTTGGTTTTATTTTTTAACAATACTTTAAAACTATTTAGTTCGCTATGTTATGAACTAAATATATATTTGTAATATTAAACGCAAATAATAAACTATGAAAACGAAATTAATAGCAATAGCAGTTATCGCCTTTACGGC
>JAGPVI010000263.1 GCA_018067115.1 Bizionia sp.
CAGATACCGTTTTATGTACTTGAGACATTAATCGGCCGCCAAAAATATCGCGTCGGTTTGTTGGGATATCGATAGTTAAATCTAAGCTTAGTGGCTCTATTTCTAACGTTCCTGTTTTTTGTGGATATAATACGGATCTTCTTAAAACGACATAACGATAGTCTTCTCCTTTATATTTTCCGTTTTCTATTTTAAGCCCTTTAATATCTATATTCTGACTCCAAAAGTCATTAAATTTCGGACTATTTATTTCTCTCCAATTACTTACTCCGGTGTTTGGAGACACGTAAAGCTTGTACACTACGGTAATCGCTTCGTTTAAATACGGATTCGTTTTTGAGACCTCGGCAACTAAATGAATACTCCCTTCTGGTACAGATTGCGCTGCATTAGGGTCGTTAGGCCTGCTAACCGCGCTAGTAACGACAATAGCTATTGTTTCGGTAGTATACGTTTTTCCTTCTATCTCTATAGTAGCTTGCTCAATTTTGTAATTCCCTTGTCTTTTTGGGGATAAAAAATAACTGTAGGTTTTTTTAAAGGTACGCTTACCATTAATCCACGAATTACTAACCGATTGGTTAGGTCCACCAATAATATTGAAATCGGCAAAATCTGGCGGACTAAAATTATCGCCATCTTGATTCATACTAAAATCGACACGCAAACGCTCATTTACGCCCAATTTTTTCTTACTAACGCGCGCTTCGAATTCTACTTGAGAGAATACGAAACTCGTGCAAAATAAAATTAAAAGTACCGAAATGTGTTTAAATAATTTCATTGTTATGGCTTTGGGTTCTTGTTAAACAAGACGTACAAACTATAATTTATTTTAATATCAATTTAAAGTATTACCAATCTTTTTCGGTTTCTACTTTTACACCTTTGGCCTTTTGAGCATTCATTTTTTCTTGAACTTTTTGCTCTTGATTATTCATGGCCTCTAGCAGATTTTTTATTTGCTGTGGCGACATCTGTCCAGGTTGTTGTTGCGGCTTTTGCTGTTCTTCTTTATCATCGTTTCCATCGCCTTTATCATCTTTTTCATCATTAGGCTTTCCGTCATCCTCATTATCGTTATCGCCGTCCTTTTGGTCTTGATCGCCCTCGTTATTATCGTTTTCTTTATTCTCGCCGTCGTCTTTATTCTCCTCTTTATTTTCGTCCTCCTTTTTATCTTTATCCTTATCGTCTTTATCGTCCTCCTCTTCTGGTGGTTCTGGCGGTTGGTTTTTAACACACTCTTGTGCTAATGCTAAATTGTAACGCGACTCGTTATCTGAAGGGTTATTTCTAAGTGCATTTTTAAAAGCCTCTACCGCTTCCTTACATTTTTCATTCTTCATTAAAATATTTCCGATGTTATGGAATGCTATGTGTTTGTCCGATTTCGATGTTGCGTTTGTAATGGCCTGCTGATTTCTGTACAACGCTTCTTCAAAATTCCCTTCGTTATAATAAGCGTGACCTAAATTGTATGCTCCAGCAACAATTTCTGGCTGTTCAGATAAGGCTTTGCGGTATTCCATTTCTGCCGAAACGAAGTCATCACTGCTAGCTAGAGCATTGGCCTCATACACAAAACTATTCGCTTTTTTAATCGCTTTTTGCTTGGCCTTGTCTGCATCTTGCGCGACTGCACCAGCAAAACATAAAAATATGACGTATAAAATACTATGTTTCATAATTAATTTCTAGACAAAAAAAAGATTAGTTTTTGTAATCTATAAAGTTATTAAACTCCTAAGACGCTTATAGTTAAAGGTTTTATAAATTCTCGTTAAATAAATTTAATTTCTTCAACCATGCTGTTTTGCGTTCCAATAAAAAGACATCCAGAAAAAGCAATAAAAATCCTAATCCTAAAAACCACTGAAATTGAGACTCGTAATCTGCAAATTGTTTTGCTTCAAACTCTGTTTTGTCCATTGTATTTAAAACAGCTCTAATTTCTGATACTACTTTATCGGTATTATCACCTTTAATATATTTTCCGTTGGCTTCACTGGCAATAGCTTTGAGTGTGTTCTCGTTTAACTTTGTAATCACCGTTTCACCTTGCCTGTCTTTTTTATAACCTTGCAACACACCATTTCTTCGGATAGGGATTGTACCTCCCTTTATGGTACCCACTCCAATAGTATAGATACGAATTCCTTCTTCTTTCGCTTCTTCTGCTATAGAATTTGAAGACCCTTCATGATCTTCACCATCTGAAATAATAATGAGCACTCGGTTGGTTTGCTGATCGTCGTCGTAATATGTTTTAGATAATTCTATGGCTTCGTTAATCGCTGTTCCTTGCGATGAGAGCATATCGGTATTCATATTTTGAAGAAACATTTTCGCCGAACTATAATCGGTAGTAATAGGCAGTTGCGGAAACGCTTTTCCGGCATAGGCAATTATACCTACACGGTCACTAGCCAAATTATTTATAATTTGAGTCACCAACTGCTTAGTTTTGTCCAATCGGTTTGGTGCAATATCTTCGGCCAACATACTTTTAGAAACGTCGATGGCAAATACAATATCTACACCTTCGCGTTTTACGGTTTCTAATGTAGAACCCACTTTAGGGTTGACTAATGCGATGGCAAAACAAGCGAATGCAAGGCATAAGATAGTTATTTTTAAAACGGATTTAAATAGAGACTTATCTGGACTTAATCGTTTTAATAGTTTTTTATCGGCAAATTTACGTTGCGTGTTTCGTTTCCATAGTTGAAGCGCTAAAAACACCACGATAATTATCGGAATAATTAGCAGTGCCCAAAACCATATTTTTTCTTCTAATTGAAACATTCTTCAGTTGTGTTTTGTACGTATTTGTGACTTAAATAAAACTTCTAAAAATAGTATATCTTAAGAAAAACTCTAACAATAAAAGTAATCCTGCGATATATACGAAAAATCTAAATTTTTCTTGATAATTATAGTATTTAAACTCTTCAATATCTGTTTTTTCAAGCTTATTAATTTCGTCGTAAATATCTTCTAATTTCTGGTTATTTGTTGCTCTAAAATATTTTCCACCGGTAACTTCTGCGATTTCTTTTAGCAACACCTCATCAATCTCTACTTGAACTCTTCCATATTGAAATTCTCCATTAGATCGCAATGCTATAGGCGATAAAGCCATGCCATTACTTCCAATTCCAATGGTATAGGTTTTTATACCAAACTCTACAGCCAGCTCGCTAGCAATTTTCGGGTTGATGGTTCCAGAATTATTCACCCCATCGGTTAATAGAATAATAATTTTACTTTTTGCTTTACTGTCTTTTAATCGGTTTACCGACGTTGCTAACCCCATCCCGATTGCTGTACCACCTTCAATTATCGTGTTGTATCTAATATCGTTTAATGCACGTAGTACAATATTTTTATCGCTAGTAATTGGTGTTTTGGTATAGGCTTCTCCAGCATATTCTACAATACCAATACGGTCGTTTGGTCGTCCCTTTATAAATTCTGATGCGACGTCTTTAAGTGCTTCTAATCGGTTAGGTTTTAAATCTTTTGCTAGCATACTCGCCGACACATCGATAGCTATAACGATATCAATACCACGTGTTTTTTTTGTTTTCGTAGACACATCTACCGTACGTGGTCGCGCTAAGGCCACAATAATAAACCCTAAAGCCAATAATCGCAATACAAATAACAAATGCCTAAATTTTGGCACTAATGATCCCGAGGCTTTAAACCCTTTTAAAGTAGATATTTTAAGCTGAGCCGTTTGTTTTTCATGTTTTAAAACATACCATAGCACAGCTATTGGCAGTGTTAAGAACAACCAGAAAAAAGTTTTATTTAAAAATTCTATTCCTTCAAACATTATTCAGCTTTTGGTTTTAATTCTATTGAATTGATAATACGTTCGATTATAGCTTCGGCATAATCATCATTATCCTTCCAGGTTATAATAACTTGCTGCAGTATATTCTGACTGGTAAAACTTAAAATAATATACTTTCCTTTTTCAGTTTTACCAGATAGTACCGTTGGCATATCGGCAGTACCAAAAGCTTTTAATCCTTCGGCTCCTCTTGGTGTTATAAACTTCTCTTTATTCAGGACAATATTAATCGTTCCTTTATTCTCGAGTTCTTTTAGCGCCCCGTCTACCACTATATTTAAATCTATTTCTGGCACTTCTTGCTTTTCTCCTTGTTCATTTTGAGGAGCCGTGAACGCTGTTGTGCTCACCGCAATATTTAGATTATCTATGAGACTTCCATAAACAAACATCGTGTTTTTAACTTGCTCTTTTAGTGCGTCTGGAATAGGCGCTTCTATACGCTTTAAAACTATAGGCGTTGCAATCGTTATTGGCGGATACCCATATTCGCTAGTTACCCAGTGGCCTTCTAAAAGTGTTTTACTCTCGTTACCTATAATGGTATCTTTAACATACGTAAAACCGTAAGTTGCAATAAACCCAACTAATGTTAAGAACAGTAAAGCTAAAGACAGTACGATGGTTAGTACTACTTTTCTTTTCTTTTTACGTTTTTCTTGTTCTTCTTTATAACGCTTGTCCTTTAATTTTTCTGCTTCTGTAGGTTGCGGCAATGCGCTTTTTACCTGATCGATTTCAATATCTACCGTTTTTCTGTCTATTTCAGCTAAGGCAACATCTGGTGCAGACTTAGCAAATTTTACTAAATCGGCACGTTTTAAAATGGTTTCAATATTTCTAATATCGTTAGTACTCAACTCTATCTGGTTTCCATCTTTTAATAAATTTAAACGATGTACTAACTCATCGGTTGTACTTTCTAGGGCGCGATCGTAAACCTTTTCATCTAAATATTTTCTGATAATAAAGGTTAATTCTGAGTAATATTCTTTTAAGTTTTCTGTTTGAAGATAATTACTATCGTCTAATTTCTTTAACGCCAATTTTGCGCGATCGTAAGGTGGCAGTAAGGCAATCTCTTCGGCTTCCGTTAATGGTTTTTGTCTCCAAATAAACCAATACATTAAAAAGGCAACCAATGCAATACTAGCGATAGCGATTAAAAGATAAATCCACCAGTTACCAGTCGCCTTTTGTACAGCTATTAGTGGTTTTATATCGTACAATCCTTGTTTTGTGGTATCGATTGCCACAGTATTTACCTCTACTCTTAAAGAGTCGGTAAAAAACGTTTTGTCGTTAATAATTATTTTTTGCTTAGGAATAGCATAGGCTCCAGAATCGAATTGCGTTAACCCGTATTTTTTTATTAATCGGAATGTTGCGTCCAATTTAGTCGTATCGATAGCGTAAGATTCGATCATTTCTAGTGGCGAAAATGTTTGTCCCTCAGGAAAAACTACTAGTGCTAATGAATCTGTTTCAACTTCAATTTTATATATAATTTCCTCCCCAATTTTAATAGATGTAGAATCTATTGAAGATGATACTTGAGCATATGAAAACAAAGAAAAAAGCACAAAGAAAAAAGCCAAAACAATGGCTTTTTGTTGCTTTATAGAATGATTTATAATTTGTAATTTTAAAGTCATCATCTGTTTATCCTCTACGTTTAAAATACCCTAATAATTTTTTCACATAGCTCTCTTGGGTAGCGCAACTTATAACGCCTGCACCAGATTTCGAGAAACTATTTTTGTAATACTCTACCCTATCATTATAATACGCACCGTACTGAGTTCTCACTTTTTTAGAAGCTGTATTAACGTATTGTAATGCACCTGTTTCGGCATCTTCCATTTGTACAAGCCCCAAATTAGGTATTGTTTCCTCACTCTTGTCATACACCCGTATTCCAGTAATATCGTGTTTTTTGGCTGCTATTTTAAGCGTTTGATTATACTCGTCCGCAATAAAATCACTTAAAACGAATACAATCGCCTTTTTCTTCATTACGTTATGCAGAAATTTTAAGGCTTTAGCCACATCGGTCTGCTTGCTTTTAGGTTCAAACTCTATTAATTCGCGTATAATTCTTAACACATGAGAACGCCCCTTTTTTGGTGGTATGTAGAGTTCTATATCATCTGAAAACAAAATAAGACCTATTTTATCATTATTCTGAGTTGCTGAAAAAGCTAAAGTTGCAGCAATTTCGGTAGTCATTTCATTTTTAAATTGCTCTTGAGTTCCAAAGGCATTCGATCCAGACACATCGACAAGAAGCATCATTACGAGTTCGCGTTCTTCCTCAAAAACCTTAATATAGGGTTCGCTATACCGCGCAGTAACATTCCAATCTATATTTCTTACATCATCTCCAAACTGATACTGTCTCACTTCAGAAAAAGTCATACCGCGCCCTTTAAAGGTAGAATGGTATTCTCCTCCAAAAAGATTATCGGACAGTCGGCGTGTCTTTATCTCAATTTTACGTACTTTTTTAAGTAATTCTTTAGTATCCATTCTAATTGAAATCCATTATAGTTCTGGATTTTTATTCGTTTTTATCTTAATTATTGTCTGCGATTTATTCTCTTTCGACACTTTTACAAGACTAAAACTTATGGTACTTCAATAACGTTTACAATTTTATTGATGATGTCTTCAGAAGTTATATTTTCTGCTTCGGCTTCATAAGTAAGTCCAATTCTATGACGTAACACATCGTAAACAACGGCTCTTACATCTTCTGGAATAACATAACCACGGCGTTTAATAAACGCGTAACATTTGGCTGCAGTAGCCAAGTTTATACTTCCACGAGGAGATGCACCAAAAGAGATTAATGGTTTTAAATCGTCTAACTTATATTGTTCTGGGTAACGTGTAGCGAAAATAATATCAAGAATATACTTCTCGATTTTTTCGTCCATATACACTTCACGTACCACTTCTTGA
>JAGPVI010000265.1 GCA_018067115.1 Bizionia sp.
AAATGAACATAACCGTAACCCAACCTATTATAGAAAGTATCTTCTTTAAAAACAGTCCGCTTCACGATGGTGCTATTATAATAGAAAATAATATTGTAAAAGCGACCCGTGTTATACTACCTGTAAATAATGAAAAAACAATTCCACAACGTTTTGGTTTGCGTCACCGTGCCGCGGTAGGAATCACAGAACGTACCGATGCTATAGCGATTGCTGTGAGTGAGGAAACCGGACAAATTTCGTGTTTTAAAAATGGTGTTTTCTTACCGTTCGAAGACACCGAAGATTTAATAGCTATAATAAAAGAAGATTTAAACTAACATTTACTCAGCAACTTCTGACTTTAAAAACTGAACTTCGTAAAGGTTTTTATAATACCCATTCTCATTTTTAAGCAATTCACTATGTGTGCCTTGCTCGACAATAGTACCAGCATCCATTACAATAATTTTATCTGCTTTTTGAATCGTTGCTAAACGGTGTGCAATTACAATGGAGGTTCTACCTTTAGTTATCTTATCTGTCGCGTTTTGAATTAACTGCTCTGAATACGAATCTACAGACGACGTCGCTTCATCCAAAATTAAAATACTTGGGTTAGATACATACGCGCGCAAAAACGAAATTAACTGACGCTGTCCCGACGATAACATCGCACCGCGTTCTTTTACATTATAATGATAGCCGCCCGGTAAACTCATAATAAAATCGTGAATACCAATGTCTTTAGCTGCTTGTTGCACATCGGCTTCAGAAATCTCGGGATTATTTAATGTAATATTCGCCAATACCGTATCTGCAAATAGAAATACATCTTGTAAAACGACACCAATTTGCGATCGTAAAGAGACTAGAGTAACGTCTTTAATATCGATAGTATCGATTGCTATAACACCGCTATTAATTTCATAAAAACGATTTAGCAAAT
The DNA here is from genome assembly GCA_018067115.1 of Bizionia sp. Taxonomy (GTDB): domain Bacteria; phylum Bacteroidota; class Bacteroidia; order Flavobacteriales; family Flavobacteriaceae; genus Bizionia. Next base: position 929 of record JAGPVI010000265.1, read on the forward strand.
TAATAATTGTAGATTTACCGGCACCTGTTGCACCAACAATAGCTACTGTTTCGCCTGCTTTCACCTCGAAATTAATCCCTTTTAAAACAAGTTCATTATCGATATAACTAAAAGCTACATTTCTAAAACTAATATCACCTTTAAAATTACCTGCTTCAATTGTACCATTATCATCAATTTGAGACGTGGTATCAATTACTTTAAAAACGCGTTTTGCCGCAACCATACCCATTTGTAAAGTGTTAAACTTATCTGCTATTTGTCGTAGAGGTCTAAACAGTTTTGGTATCATCATTACAAAAGCAAACAAATCACCTTGCGTTGCTGTACCTTCTAAAACAATATTTAATCCCCCGTACCACACAACTAAACCAAGCGCTACAGACGATAATAATTCGGGAATTGGAAAGAAAATAGAGTTATACCAAATGGTTTTTAACCAGCCCGTTTTATGGCGCTCGTTAATCGCTTTAAATTTATTGTACTCTGTGTCTTCTCTTGTAAATAGCTGAAGAATTTTCATTCCTGTAACGCGCTCCTGCACAAAGGAGTTTAAATTAGAGACTTCGGTACGCACTTCTTCGAACGCTTTTTTCATATACTTCTGAAAAATTCTTGTAGCGTATAGTACAATTGGTAATGTAATAAATACGATAAGGCTTAGTTGCCAATTCATAAAAATCATTAAACCAGAAACGACTAGCATAACCAGCAAATCGCGAGAAATCATAAACAGCCCTTGTCCGAAAATATCGGCAATACGCTCCATATCGGTAACGGCTCTAGTAATTAAGGTTCCTACTGAAGAATTATCGTAGTATTTCATTTTAAATTTCAACATGTGGTTAAATAACATCACACGGACATCCTTTACCACACTTTGCCCTAACCAAGCGGCATAGAAAATAAATAGCAATTGGAAAACAGTTTCCAAAAGCAACATAACAATCATTAAAATCACAAAAAACAAGAAGCCTTCCTCCTTTTTTTGCGCTACGTTTTCATCTATCGCATAGCTTAAAATAAACGGTGATGCGGCACTTAATAAGGCTATTAAAATAACAGATAAAAGCACACCTATAAATACCGTTTTATAGGGTTTTATAAACTGAAACAACCTTTTAAACAAGGTGAGATCGAATATTTTTTCTTTTGGTTTATTCATTTAAATAAATAGAATCTGGATAAACAATTTCGCTTAAATACAGGGCGCGTGCTGGTACCGAGAAACCTGCTTCACTCCTGCTTTTAGATTGGATAATGGTATGCATTTCGCTGACCTCTATTTTACCAATCCCAATATTTATTAAAGTCCCTACAATGGCACGTACCATATTGCGTAGAAACCGATTTGCTTTAATAGTAAACTGAAGTTCGTCGCCTACAATTTTCCATTCGGCAGTCATAATATCACAATGATACGTTTTTACATCTGTATTACTTTTAGAAAAACATTGAAAATCTTTATACTCCAATAGAATTTTTGAAGCTGCTTTTAGTTTTTCTAAATCCAACTTCGGTTTTAAGTAAAAAGTCTGCTCGTTATTAAATGCATTTTTTTGCAGGGAAATACGATAGATATAAGCTCGGCTTAGGGCGTCAAAACGGGTATGTGCTTCAGAATTCACTTTAAAAATAGAATGAATTACAATGTCTTCGGGCAAGTAAGAATTTAGTTTATACTTTATCATTTCAGCATCAAAGAGCACTTCTGTATCAAAATGCGCAAACATTTGTGTGGCGTGTACACCTGCATCGGTACGACCTGCACCCATTGTAGCTATAGTCGTCCTTAAAAGTAACGATAAGCCTTTATCTAAGACCTCTTGTACCGTAATGGCATTGGGCTGAATTTGCCAACCATGATACGCTTTACCATTATATGAAAGTTCTAGAAAATATCGCAAGTATTGTGCTATTTTTGTGAATTATTACGACTACAAAGATACTTGTTTTTCTTTCGAATGAAATCCTAAATTAATATTAAAAGACCTGCGCTTTATAAACCATATAAATAGCGCCGTCACACTGATATTTTAAATACTATTATGAAAAAAATATTATTACTCTCCGATACACACAGCTATATAGACGACGCTATTTTAGAACACGTAAAAAATGCGGACGAAGTATGGCACGCTGGCGATATTGGTAATCTAGAAGTTACAGATGCCATTAAGAAACTAAAACCCTTACGAGGAGTTTACGGTAATATTGATGATGACAAAGCGCGCTTAGAATTCCCAGAAAACAATCGTTTTATGTGCGAGGGCGTAGATGTTTGGATTACTCACATTGGAGGTTACCCAAACAAATATAACGTACGTATCCGTGAAGAAATTCAGAACAATCCACCTAAACTTTTTATTTGCGGACATTCGCATATTTTAAAAGTAATGCCCGATAAAAAACTAAATTTATTACATATGAATCCTGGAGCTGTTGGCAAACACGGATTTCATAATGTACGCACGATGTTACGTTTTACTATCTCTGGGGAAACGATTGCTAATTTAGAAGTTATAGAATTCCCAAAACGGTATTAAGCAGTTTAATTATTTCAGAACACGGCATAAAAAAGCCCAAGATCTTCACCTTGGGCTCACGCACTAATACTACTAAGATGTTAGGTTCATCGTAATCGATCTACAGATTTTACAAGATCCTCGTCCTTCTTGATGGCCTTATTAGCTAATGCTAATAATACGATAGACACAATAGGCAAGAAAATCCCAATACCTTTCTCTGAAACGTTAGTTTCTCCAGATATGCTTAGAGATTGATATACAAGTAATCCTAGTAAAATAAAGTTTAATATGATGTTTAGTCGCCCCATAACAAATTGAGACTTCCTATTCTTGTACATAAATATAGACGCCAAAGATAACACTGCCGACGCCATAAACATTGCAAAATAAGTTAAATTATCTATTGCAAATATTTTAACATTAGTGGCCGTTATCCATAAATGCAACGCAAATATTAGCCCACCAGAAACAGTGGCTGCTAATAATAAGTATAAAGTTTGAATGCGTTGAATCATTTATTTATTTGGTAATTATCTGCTGCAAAAATATAGTTTCTTTTGTAATTTTTGCGAAAAAAAATAAAATAAAGTTGTATAATTGCAGTAATAATTTGCAACAACCACGTTAGCAAGTTGTTAATTCTTCAATAACAAAGTATATTTTCTCTAGGAAATATTTCAACTTAAATATTTAAAATATTCAATTCAACAACTCAATGTTTGAAATCTCACAATTAAAAGAAATGAAGCTTCCTGAATTACAGGAAATAGCTAAAAAACTAAGTGTACCAAAATTCCGCACACTAAAGAAATTAGATTTAGTATATCAAATATTAGATTTACAAGCAGCGAACCCAAAAGCTGTGAAAGAAGTAAATAAAGAAGAGATTACAGAAGCAAATAAAGAGGCTCCTAAAAGAGCGCGTGTACAACGTAAAGCTCCTATTAAGAAAAGAGATAATACTAATGAGTCTGTTACCGAAAACGCAACAGAAACTACCGATAAAAAAGAGGATCAAAACACTTTAGCGTTTAAAGACGACTCTAAAAAAGAGACTAGCGGTACTAATAAACCAAAGGAAACTTCTAAAGAATCACCTAAAGCAGACCCAAAACTAGAGCCTAAGGAGGCTCGTAAACCGGCACCAAAAAAGCCTGTTCACAATCACCAAAATAAAAAAGACGACAATAAAACCGATAACAAATCGCAAAATCGTCCTATTAAGAGAGAGAATACTCAAAATAAAAACCAGAATAAAACTAAAAACACTAATAGCCCTGGTAACAACGGAAACAAAGATACTAGAAACCGTTACAGAGAACCAGATTATGAGTTCGATGCTATTATTGAAAGTGAAGGTGTTTTAGATATTATGCAGGATGGTTACGGTTTTTTACGATCGTCTGATTATAACTACCTATCATCTCCAGATGATATCTATGTATCGCAATCGCAAATTCGTTTATTCGGATTAAAAACGGGAGATACCGTATTAGGAAATGTAAGACCTCCAAAAGAAGGTGAAAAGTATTTTCCTTTAATTAAAGTGAATAGAATTAATGGTCAAAGTCCAGATGTCGTGAGAGACCGCGTGTCTTTCGAACATTTAACACCATTATTTCCACAAGAAAAATTTAACCTTGCCGAAAAGCAAAGTACTATTTCTACTCGTATTATGGACTTGTTCTCTCCTATTGGAAAAGGGCAGCGTGGTATGATTGTATCGCAACCAAAAACGGGTAAAACAATGCTTCTTAAAGATGTGGCAAATGCTATTGCAGCAAACCACCCAGAAGTTTATCAAATGATTTTATTAATCGATGAGCGTCCTGAAGAGGTAACCGATATGCAACGTAATGTACGTGGTGAGGTTATCGCCTCTACTTTTGATAAAGAAGCACACGAACACGTAAAAATTGCTAATATTGTTTTAGAAAAAGCAAAACGATTGGTAGAATGTGGCCACGATGTCGTAATTCTTTTAGATTCTATTACGCGTTTAGCAAGAGCTTATAACACAGTACAACCTCCATCTGGAAAAATACTAAGTGGTGGTGTAGATGCCAATGCATTACATAAACCAAAACGTTTTTTCGGTGCTGCTAGAAACATAGAGAATGGTGGATCGTTAACTATTATAGCAACGGCACTTACCGAAACAGGCTCTAAAATGGATGAAGTTATCTTTGAAGAATTTAAAGGTACCGGTAACATGGAGCTACAATTAGATCGTAAAATCTCTAACCGTAGAATTTTCCCTGCTATCGACTTAACGTCATCAAGCACACGTCGTGATGATATTTTATTAGACGAAAGTACAGTACAACGTATGTGGGTAATGCGTAAATATCTTGCAGATATGAACCCTGTTGAAGCTATGGAGTTTATTAACCAACGTTTTAAACAGACAAGAAATAACGAAGAGTTTTTAATCTCAATGAACGGTTAAAAGCAAATTTTATAATAATAAAGCCTCGAGTTACATTTTAACTCGAGGCTTTTTTCGTGGATTAAACTGACTCATTTCTCATTATAAACAGACGTTTAGGTTAATAAAATGATAAAATTAGGTTGCAGACCTAACCAAATTTTCAAGTTTATTCTCGATTTTGTATATTGTAAGTATTGAGTAAGTTTTCATAATAACACTTATAAAAAATAAAAGCTAAAGTTCACCTTGAATTTTAGGGTTCTGTGTTCTCTGCGAGAAACTTAGTACTACTCAATGACTATCTTATAAATTATTATAAATTATTATAAATAATATAAAAACGTATCCACATAGCGAATGAATAAGTTGTCTCAAAGCCTGAGTAATTTTTTTAAAAAAGACTCAGCAACCGGAATTTTATTAATACTTGCCACGCTACTTGCATTAATAGTAGCTAATACACCATTAAGAGTTTTTTACGAATCGATTATGCACCTAAAGTTCAATTTAGGATTCGATAATTTATATATTTCTCAATCACTCCACCATTGGGTTAACGATGGTTTAATGGCCTTATTTTTCTTGTTGGTAGGATTAGAAATAAAGAGCGAACTTAAATTTGGACGCTTACGATCGTTCAAATCGGCTGTATTTCCAGTGGTAGCAGCTATAAGTGGAGCTATCTTTCCTGCATTAATTTTCTTTGCCTTTAATAGAGGAACAGAATATATTGATGGTTGGGCTATTCCAATGGCAACAGACATTGCTTTTGTAATTGGTATTTTAGCCATTTTAGGGTCTCGAATTCCTTCTTGGGCAAAAGTATTTATTACTACCATTGCTGTGGTAGATGATTTAATTGCAGTTTTAGTTATCGCCTTCTTTTATACAGATCAAATTTATTGGCCTTCTTTAGGTATTGCTTTAGGGTGTACTATAGTTCTTTTAATTTTTAATTTTAGAAAAGTAAATAAGCTTACCCCTTACTTATTTGTTGGTTTTATACTATGGTGGGCGGTTTTATCGTCTGGTATTCACGCTACAATTGCCGGTGTTATTTTAGCCTTTACTATCCCTTTAAATAGAGAATGGGAAATGGATAAGATTAAAAATTTCGCAAAACGTGGGTTTAAATTATTTTTAAGAGCTAAAGACATCACCTTGGAAACAACATCTTCGCAAGCACACTATTTTTTAGAGAAAACGCAACGTGAAATGGAATCTCCATTAAAACGTCTAGAACGAAAATTACATGGCCCTGTATATTTCTTTATAATGCCATTATTTGCCTTTGTGAATGCAGGGATTTTATTCGATTCTGAAATATTAAGTCAGGCGTTTCATATTCCTATTACTTGGGGAACAATTTTTGGCCTGTTAATAGGAAAGCCTATCGGTATATTATTTGGAATTTGGATTTTACTTAAATTCTTTTACAAAGAAATGCCAAGTTCTAAAGAAGTATGGAAACTATTTTTAGGAATGTCTCTATTATGTGGAATAGGATTTACAATGTCTCTATTTATTGTTAACCTTTCTTTTGATGATAACTTGATTAGAGAAGAAGCAAAAATGGGTATTCTCATCGCCTCGTTGGTGAGCGGTATTTTAGGGTATTACGTTTTACGTTATGCCACTCGTTTTCCAAACTCCATAACAGTGGATAAAACAGGAATGAAACCCTAGACGCTCTATTTATTATAGAAAGGGCTTGGCGGACTTTATTCATTATCTAAACCAATTTAGAAACAGCTTTAATAAACACGTGCGTTTCATTGAAACTACGGTCTCGCACATTCTTTAATTAAAGCCAGAGTAGTGTTATAGCCCTTTACGAGAGTATTTCGCAGCTATTGTATATTGCGTATAAAAACTCAAAAAAAATACACGCATACAGAAATAGGTAATTAAATACATTTATTGATAACCGCTTAAACATCCCAAAGAAAAATCAAGAAAAACAAATTAAAGACGTGCGTAAAGTAGACCTATTCCTGATTTAGTTGCTATACACGACTTCTGGGCAGCGCTCGAAGGAACACTATCAATACTTTGTAATGAAAGTCTTCTATAGCGTTAAACGCTTTAGAAATAACTAACCTAATGGAGTAAACACAACATTTAGGATTGCCCCTATTTTTTGTTTAATCACAAAGTTTAGGAATGGTCTATTATATTTTTTAAGCAACACAAAAAAGCCTAATGATTTCTCATTAGGCTTCCCTATTATTATATAACTAAATTAACTTAGATAGTAGCTACGTGCTTTACTAAATTAGATTTTAAGTTAGCAGCTTTATTAGCGTGAATTACATTCTTCTTAGCTAATCTATCTAACATAGATATAACTGAAGGTAATAATGCTTCTGCTTCTTTCTTATCTGTTAACTCACGTAATCTTTTGATAGCATTACGAGTAGTTTTGTGCTGATATTTATTTCTTAAGCGCTTAGATTCGTTACTTCTGATTCTTTTTAACGCTGACTTGTGATTTGCCATTAGTTTCTTTTTATTAAAAAATTGTAGCCCGTAGGGGAATCGAACCCCTCTTACCAGGATGAAAACCTGGCGTCCTAGCCGATAGACGAACGGGCCATTTAATTTTGAGTTTGCAAAGATATATTTTATATTTAAATTTGCAACCCTTTTTTCAAATAACTTTCACAATATTTTTACTTATTGTGATTAACAATGTTTCCATTGCGGGTGCAAATATATATTTTATTTTCTAAACTTGCAACACTTTTTTTCAAATAACTTTCACAATTTTTTTACTTATTGTGAGCAGCAATATTGCTATTGCGGGTGCAAAGATACTCTTATTTTTAAATGTTGCAAGCTTAAAATAAAATAAAATAAAAATTAATATGCTTTAGCAAACAAAACCCTTCTGTTTGAGGCATTTCCAGAAAATACACAGATACCATTTTCTTCTTTAGCATCTAATGGTATACACCTAATCGTTGCTTTAGTAATCTCTTTAATTTTGTCTTCAGTCTCGATACTACCATCCCAATGCGCCAATACAAAGCCTCCTTTACCATTAATAACGGTCTTAAATTCTTCAAAAGTATCGACTTCTGTAATATGACTGTCTCTATAATCTAACGCTTTATTAAATAAAGCGTCTTGAATTTCTGTCATTAGTCCTTCAACTTTATCTGTTAAAGCATCTAAAGCAACCACTTCTTTTGTTAAGGTATCTCTACGCGCTAATTCTACTGTTCCGTTTTCAAGATCCTTCGGCCCTATAGCTATTCGTAATGGCACACCTTGTAATTCGTGTTGTGCAAACTTTGCTCCTGGTCTATGCGTTGTTCTATTATCAAATTTTACAGTAATGTGTTTAGCCCTCAAGTCTTTCATAATACCATTTACAACTGCCGTTATTTCTTCAAGTTGCTCATCGGTTTTATAAATAGGAACAATAACGACTTGGTTAGGTGCTAAATTTGGAGGTAGCACCAAACCTAGATCATCACTATGTGTCATTATTAAAGCACCCATTAATCGTGTAGACACTCCCCAAGAAGTTGCCCATACGTGATCTTGCTTTCCTTCTTTATTTGTAAACTTCACATCGAATGCCTTGGCGAAATTCTGACCTAAAAAGTGAGATGTTCCTGCTTGTAAAGCCTTTCCATCTTGCATTAAGGCTTCTATACAATACGTTTCATCAGCACCAGCAAAACGTTCACTTTCCGATTTCACTCCTTGAATAACAGGAATAGCCATAAAGTTTTCGGCAAACGTAGCATACACATTATTCATGGTTTGCGCTTCTGTTACTGCTTCGGCTTTTGTTTCGTGAGCCGTATGCCCTTCTTGCCATAAAAATTCGGCCGTACGTAAAAATAAACGAGTACGCATCTCCCAACGTACTACATTAGCCCATTGGTTAATTAGCAATGGTAAATCGCGGTAAGATTGTATCCATCCTTTATACGTGTTCCATATAATAGCTTCACTTGTTGGTCTTACTACAAGCTCTTCTTCTAGTTTCGCTTCTGGGTCTACACGTAATTTCCCCGGGTTATCTGGATCATTTTGTAATCGGTAATGTGTTACAACAGCACATTCTTTGGCAAATCCTTCAGCATTTTTCTCCTCTGCCTCAAATAAACTTTTTGGTATTAATAGCGGGAAATAAGCATTTTGATGTCCTGTTTCTTTAAACATTCTATCTAATTCTGCTTGCATTTTTTCCCAGATCGCGTATCCGTAAGGTTTAATAACCATACATCCTCTAACTGCCGAATTTTCGGCCATATCGGCTTTAACGACTAACTCGTTATACCATTTTGAGTAATCCTCTGCTCTACTCGTTAGTTTTTTGCTCATATTCAGTGTTTTGGCACAAATGTTGTGACTATGTTAAAAAAAGAAATAGTTTGACAAAACTAACTATTTTTGTTATGTTCAACAATAAAATACAAGAGATATGCAATTTAAAAACGATATACGCAGTAAAGTAACTATAAGCCTTGTCTTAATAGCGGCATTCGGGCTCACATCTTGTGGTTCTTACCAATACGTTGGACAGGACAGTGATGGTATTTATAGTTCTAATGACGATTATGTAGAACAAGAAAAGCCTACCGTTTCTGTAAATGAGACTAAGGACTCTAACACGTATTATGAAAACTACTTTTACGAAAAATCTAATGCTTTAAATGTAGCGGACGATGAACAAGAGGAGGAAGTTTTTACTGATGTTGATAGCTACCAAGGCAATTACGACACGAACGGTGTGTCTTCAGAAAGCTATGCTGGATGGGGACAAGAGACCGAAAATATTACTATAAATGTATATGCCAACGAAATAGGATACGCGAACTATTGGAACAGACCATACTATGGTTGGAACCATTGGGGCTATTCTCGTCCGTATTCTGGATGGAATGTAGGTTTTGGTTTTGGTCATGGATTTGGACTATATAGTGGTTACGGTTACCATTCTGGGTATTACAACCCTTACTATTATGGTGGAAACTATGGGTACTACGGGGGTAATAACGGCTACTACGGAAACTATAATAACTACCCATACTATGGTAACAGCTATTACAATAGAAATAGAGTTTCTCATAATGCGACACGAAGAGGAAACACTGTAAGTAGAAACACGGCAACGACCCAAAACACAGCCTTAGGGAGAAGAGTTTCTACCCAAGCGAGATCAAATTCCAATACTACTAGAGCGCGAACAGAAACGTCTACAAGACAACGTACGGAGACAAACTCAACGAGAACACGTGTAAGAACATCTACACCTACTAGAACGAGAACGTCAACACCTACGAGAGTGAGAACGTCTACTCCTAACCGAGTAAGAACATCTACTCCAACACGAACCTCGACTCCTAGAGCAACGACTCCAACGCGTTCAAGATCTAATAATAGTTCTATGAGTACGCCAAGTAGAAGTTCTAGTCCATCACCTTCAAGAAGTAGCAGTGGATCTGGAAGAAGAGGATAATCGATAAAAATTAAGAAATAGAAAAAAAATAATATGAAAAAGTTATTCCTACTATTCATAGGTGTTATATCTATGTCTACAATTAACGCACAAAACGCAAGCGACGCTATTCGTTATAGCGATGGAGAAATACAGGGAACAGCTCGTTTTAGAGCCTTAAGCGGAGCTTTTGGTGCATTAGGCGGTGATTTAAGTGCTATTAGTATTAACCCGGCAGGATCTGCAGTGTTTGTAAAAAGTTACGCTTCCATTACACTAGGTAATACGAATACAAAAAATGAAACATCTTACTTTAACGGAAGAAACAGTAGCTCAAACTCTGATTTTAACATCCATCAAGCGGGAGGTGTATTTGTTTTTGAAAACAATTCTGGTTCTCCTTGGAAAAAAATAAGCTTGGCTGTTGCATACGATAACACGAAAAATTATGAAAATGATTGGATGTCTAACGGTATCAACACGCGCTCTATTGATTCTTATTTTTTAAATAACGCCCAAGGTTTACGCTTAGACGAAATTTCTGCTCTGCCAGGAGAATCAACAGGCGACGCTTATTCTGGAATTGGAAGCGCTTATGGTTACCAATACCAACAAGCTTTTTTAGGTTACGACTCTTTTATTTTAGAACCTAACACTAACGACGATGACAATACAGGTTATACGTCCAACATAGCAGGCGGCTCTTTTAATCAAGAATACTCCTATGCAGCAACGGGCTATAACGGAAAAGTGGCCTTTAACTTAGGAACACAATACGGTGAAAACGTATATTTAGGACTAAACTTAAACTCTCACTTTTTAAATTACGAACGTTCTACATTTTTGTATGAACAAAATAATAATGCTGGATCATTAGTAAACCAAGTCGGTTTCGAAAATAATATGTTAGCAACAGGTAGTGGGTTCTCTTTTCAATTGGGTAGTATATTTAAATTAACTGAAGAATTCAGAGTTGGTTTAACATACAATTCACCTACGTGGATGACGATTACAGAAGAGACTACTCAATATCTAGAAACCGTTAGAGATGATGCTGGATCGAATGTATTAAAAGTACTAGACCCTAGAGTTGTAAATGTTTTTGAAGACTATAAAGTGCAAACACCAGGAAAAATTACAGGAAGTTTAGCGTATGTTTTCGGTGCTAAAGGACTAATAAGTTTTGACTACTCTAGAAAAGATTATGGGAATACAAAGTTTAAACCTACAAACGATGCTTATTTCAGAACTCAAAATGATATTATTGAAAACCAATTAACAGCTGCTTCAAC
>JAGPVI010000275.1 GCA_018067115.1 Bizionia sp.
ACATTTGTTTCTACCATTTTAATACGTTTGCCATATTCTAAATATCGGATGCATTCAATTTTTTCCGAAGCTTCTAACATTAGCATAGGTAAGCGATAAAAGTCCATTAACGCCTCTTTTCTAAACGCATATACACCTTTATGCTTATAGTATTTTACAGGAATTTCTTTATCTCTAGGGTAAGGAATTGGGCTACGTGAAAAATAAAGCGCAAAATTTTGTTGGTCTACAATAACCTTAACCGTATTGGAGTTTTTAATCTCTTCCTCATCCGTAATATGCACCATTAAAGACGCTAAATCAATCGCTTTATCATCATCATTTTGAAAAACGTTGATTAATTTTTTTAAAGATTCCACTTCTGTAAACGGTTCATCCCCTTGCACATTAACGACTAGGTCTATATCCATAAACTCAATAGCCTCAGCAATACGGTCACTACCACATTCGTGTTCTTTAACACTCATTACAGCTTTACCACCAATACCAATAATTTCGTTATAGATAATATCACTGTCAGTTACTACAATCACATCGTCAAACAATTTGGTGCTTACCGTAGCCTCGTACGTACGAGTAATTACAGGTTTACCGCCTAAATCTTGCATTAGTTTAGCTGGAAAGCGCGATGCTTTATAGCGCGCAGGAATCATTGCAATTATCTTCATTAAATAATTTAATAAATTATAGTAAACAGCTTTCTCTAAGAAAATCTGTTTTTCAAAAATAGGATATTTAAAGTATTTTTCAGCCTTGTAAACCCTAAACTTTATATAAATATTTAAAAGATTTGAATCTAAAATCTCTTAAATAAGAGATCAAAATACTTACCGGGAGAAAATAATTGTATTAGGTTAATCCTACGGAATACTTTAGATAATCAGGTGGGTAAACAAATCTTCATTACCATTTAAATATTGATAAGAAATATGGTGATTTCTTAAATTTTGCTCTATCTGAAATAAGTCCGATTTATCCTGTAATTCGACCCCTATAACAACAGGACCTGTTTCCCGGTTTGTCTTTTTGGAATACTGAAAATACGCGATGTCATCTGTTGGTCCTAAAATAGCATTAACGAACTCCTTTAATGCGCCCGCACGTTGCGGAAATTGCACTAGAAAATAATGTTTTAATCCTTCATACAATAACGAGCGTTCTTTTATCTCTTCTGTTCTAGTAATATCGTTATTACTTCCGCTAACAATACACACCACATTTTTTCCTTTAATTTTATCTTTATAAAAATCAAGTGCTGAAATAGTTAATGCTCCAGCGGGTTCTACCACTATGGCTTCTTCATTGTACAAGCGCAATATCGTGGTGCATATTTTACCTTCTGGCACCAAAACAATATCTTCCAAGCTATTTTTACAGATTTCAAAAGTTTTCTCTCCAACGCGTTTTACGGCGGCACCATCCACAAATTTATCGATATGATTTAAAGTAGTATTTACACCTTTTGTAATAGAGTTTGTCATTGATGGAGCGCCCGCAGGCTCCACACCAATAATTTTAGTTTTTGGACTTAATTGATTAAAAACAGTACTCAACCCTGCTGCCAAACCACCGCCACCAATAGGTACAAACAAATAATCGATAGGGTTTTTAGTATCTTCTAGAAGTTCTAAACCAATGGTTCCTTGCCCTGCCATTACCTTGTCATCATCAAAAGGATGAATAAATATAGCGTTAATAGCATTGCAAAAACGGTTTGATTCTTCAAAGGATTCATCGAATGTATCGCCTTTTAAAACGAGTTCCACTTTATTTTTCCCAAAGAGTTTCACCTGTTTTGTTTTTTGTGGCGGTGTGGTTACTGGCATGAATATTGTCGCTTTAATATTTAATTTATGGCAAGCGTACGCCACACCTTGCGCATGATTCCCTGCACTAGCACAAACAACACCTTTTAATTTCTCCGCTTCTGTAAGCGATACTATTTTATTATAAGCACCTCTTAATTTGTAAGAACGTACCGGTTGTAAGTCTTCACGTTTTAAGAAAACTTGAGCGGAAAATTCCTCGCTCAAGTTTTCATTTTTCATTAAAGGGGTATGTATCGCCACGCCTTTTATACGTTCTCTGGCTTCGTATACTTTGTTTAATAATTCCATTATTTATTTGGTCTTAATTTTCGGACTTCTAATCCGGTTTGCCATAATTCGCTGTTTTGCATAACCTTTAGTTCTTCTTCTAACTTTTCGCGGTAATCGGGTTTACTATTGGCTTCAATAACTATTTCCGCTTCTTTACCCGATACCACACTATCGTACAATTCGTTTAAAACAGGTTCTGTAGCATCTCGAAATTTCCCTTTCCAGTCTAATGCGCCACGTTGCGCCGTGGTTGAGCAATTTGCAAACATCCAATCCATTCCGTTTTCGGCTATAAGTGGCATTAAACTCTGAGTAAATTCTTCTACGGTTTCGTTAAAAGCTTCACTTGGAGAGTGCCCACGCTGGCGAAGAACATTAAATTGTGCTTCAAAAACTCCGGCAATCGCGCCCATTAAAACGCCGCGTTCTCCCGTAAGATCACTATACACTTCTTTCTGGAACGTTGTTTCAAACAAATAACCAGAACCAATTGCGATACCTAAAGCTAATGCACGATCTTCTGCTTTTCCTGTAGCATTTTGAAATACTGCAAAACTAGAATTTAGGCCTTTACCTTCTAAAAACAAACTTCTTAATGAGGTGCCCGACCCTTTTGGTGCAACCAAAACGACATCTATATTATTTGGTGGAACAATGCCTGTTTTTTCGTGAAAGGTTACTCCGAATCCGTGCGAGAAGTAAAGGGCTTTACCTTTAGTTAAATGTTTTTTCATTCCTTCCCATGCTTGTATTTGCCCAGCATCTGAAAGTAAGTTCATTACCACAGTCGCTTTCTCGCAAGCATCTTCTAATTCAAACAATGTTTTTCCTTCTTCCCAGCCATCTGCTAATGCTTTTTTCCAACTGTTTGTTCCCTTTCTTTGTCCGACAATAACATTAACGCCATTGTCTTTTAAATTTAGCGCTTGTCCTGGTCCTTGAACACCATAACCAATAACAGCTACCGTTTCATTTTTTAATACGTCTTTTGCTTTTTTAAGTGGAAATTCTTCTCGTGTTACTACGTTTTCTTGTACACCGCCAAAATTTATTGTTGCCATAATTGTTGTTTTTTTACCGATTATAATTTTAAAATGGTAATTGATTTATATTTTATGATTTAATTCTTCTAACTCTTTTAAATAGGTACTAAACTCTTTCATTGGTTTCGTTACTGCCACGCGTCCCGAACGTGCAAATTCTAACACGCCGTGAGGTTTTAAATTTTCGAATAATAATTGCGTTTCCTCTACGTGCCCTGTTTTTTCAATAACCATAAATTTAGAGTCCACAGTAAGGATTCTTGCGTGATGTTCCCGAATTACTTTTTCTACATCGCCGTTGGTTAATGTTTCTGTTTTAATCTTGTACAGTGCTATTTCTTGGTGCACAACTTCCCATTCTTCGTGTACAAAAGCTTTAAAGACATCTATTAGTTTTTCCAATTGCCCAATAACTTTATCTACTTGTGCTCGACTTGTTCTTAAAACAATGGTATATCTAAAAACACCTTTTACTTCAGATTCTGAAGCTGTAATACTATCGATATTTAAATGTCTCCGCGTAAAGATGATTGTTACGCGATTCATCATACCGATGCTATTTTCTGTAAAGACTGATACTGTGTATGTTTTTTCCATTTTGATTAGTTTAAACGTATTTCTGATACTGATGCGCCTGTTGTCATCATTGGGAAAACATTCTCCTCTTTTGCTACCATAACTTCTAATAAATAAGCTCCTTTATAATTTAGCATTTCTACCAAGCTCTCTTTTAAACCTGCTCTTGCCTCCAGTTTTTTGGCTTCAATACTATACGACTTTGAGAGTGCTATAAAATCTGGACTTATCATTTCTGTAAAAGAATACCGCTTCTCAAAAAATAATTGCTGCCATTGTCTTACCATACCTAGAAAGCGATTATTTAAAATGATGATTTTTATATCTACTTCACTTTGGAGAATGGTTCCCAATTCTTGTAACGTCATTTGAAAACCTCCATCCCCTATTATCGCCACAACAGGTTTTTGTGGTGCTCCAAATTTTGCTCCTATAGCTGCAGGCAAGGCAAAGCCCATTGTCCCTAAACCTCCAGAGGTGACATTGCTTTTTGTTTTATTGTATTGATAATAACGTGCCGTCATCATTTGGTGCTGACCAACATCGGTAACTACAATCGCTTCTCCATTGGTTATTTCTGAAAGCATTTTTATCACTTCATCCATTTTTAACTCTTCGGAATACAGTTCTTTAGCACTAGCTTTAAGCGTTTCCACCTCCACTTTTTTAGCGTCTTTAAATTCTTGTAACCAAGCGGTATGTTGTTTTTGTTCCACCAATTCGAATAAGAATTTCAACGCTTCTTTTGCATCGGCGTGCACAGCGACATCTGCTTTTATAATTTTATTTAGTTCTGAAGCATCAATATCAACGTGAACAACTTTTGCTTGCTTAGCATATCGAGAAACATCGCCGGTAACCCGGTCATCGAAACGCATTCCTATAGCAATTAGCACATCGCATTCGTTGGTTTTTATATTGGGCGCATAGTCACCGTGCATACCCAGATAACCAACATATTGTGAGTGATTTTGAGGAAACGCACCCAATCCTAAAAGTGTTGATGCTACTGGAATTCCAGATTTCTCAACAAACTCCAGTAATTCCTTTTCTGCATTAGAAAGCATAATTCCTTGACCAATTAACAAATACGGCTTTTTCGCTTCATTAATTAATTTTGCAGCATCTAGAGCCACCGCTTTTTTCAACTTAGGCCTAGGGTAATAACTGCGGATATTGGTACATTTTTTATATTCAAAATCTGTTTCACCAAATTGCGCATCCTTAGTAATGTCTATTAATACTGGTCCGGGACGACCAGATTGAGCGATATAAAACGCTTTTGCAATGGCTGCAGGAATGTGTTCTGCTTTGGTAACTTGAATATTCCATTTGGTAATAGGCATCGATATCCCCACGACATCCGTTTCCTGAAAAGCATCGGTACCTAAAAGATTG